>JAGBYC010000183.1 GCA_017628935.1 Clostridia bacterium
ACGATTTTCATCATTTCGTCAAGCTTAATACGTGGGTTATCGATATACGCAACGGCACCGTCGATAACTTCGGCTAAGTTATGTGGTGGTATGTTTGTTGCTAAACCAACTGCAATACCCATTGAACCGTTAACAAGTAAGTTAGGAAAACGGCTTGGAATTGTAACGGGTTCTTTAGTAGTATCGTCGTAGTTGTTAGCCCATTCTACCGTGTCTTTATCTAAGTCTTTAAGCATTTCAAGGGCCAACGTGTTAAGGCGCGCTTCAGTATAACGCATAGCGGCAGCGCCGTCACCGTCAACCGAACCAAAGTTACCTTGACCGTCAACAAGCGTCATACCCATGTTAAACGGTTGCGCTAAACGAACCATAGCGTCGTATACCGAACTATCGCCGTGTGGGTGGTACTTAGCAAGTACGTCGCCTACTACTTTAGCAGATTTTTTATAAGGTTTATCAGGCGTAATGCCCATTTCGTACATATCGTATAAAATACGGCGTTGAACGGGTTTTAAACCGTCTTCTACACGTGGTAAAGCACGGTCTAAAATAACCGATTCAGCATACGGCATCATTGAGCCGTGCAATACTTCTTCGATTGTACTTGTAATTATATTGTCTTTAACTATTTCACTCATACTAATCTTTTACCTTAATTTCAAATTCGTCTTGCTTGTTAAAGTCGGCGTATTGTTGAATATATTTTTTACGTTCTTCAACGTTATCGCCCATAAGCGTAGTTATAAGCCTTTCTGCCTCTGCCGCCTCTTCAATAGTAACTTGAGTAAGCATACGCGTTGCAGGATTAAGCGTAGTGTCCCAAAGTTGGTCTGGGTTCATTTCACCTAAACCTTTATAACGTTGAACGGTTGCACCACGACCTACTTCTTGCTGTGCAAGTTTAAGTTCGTCTTCATTAAAGGCGTATTTAGTAACGTCTTTTTTAAAGATTTTGTAAAGTGGTGGCATACCGATATAAACGTGGCCGTTAGTGATAAGTTCTTTCATATAACGGAAGAAGAAGGTAAGTAAAATACAGCGAATATGGTGACCGTCAACGTCGGCATCTGATAAAATTATAACCTTATCGTACTTTAAGCCAGTTATATCAAACGTTTTACCAAAACTTGTGCCAAGCGCTGAAATTATAGTACGAATTTCTTCGTTTTTTAATACTTCTGCTTCACTTTTCTTTTCAGTATTAAGTGGTTTACCACGAAGTGGTAATATTGCTTGATGCGCTCTATCTCTACCCGATTTTGCGCTACCACCTGCCGAATCACCTTCTACAATAAAAAGTTCGTTTTTAGACGCGTCGCGTGAAGAACAACCTGCAAGTTTACCTAAAAGGCGTGTACTTTCAGCACCCGACTTAGCGCGTTGAAGGTCTTTAGCCTTTCTAATAGCCTCACGCTCTTTAGCAGCAAGCACTGCCTTTTCAATAATAGCGTCGAAGGTTTTTGCTAATTTTTTATTTTTAGAAATAGCCGTTAAATTATCAAACGTAGCGTGGTCTACTGCCGGGCGCGCTTCAACGTTACCAAGTTTACCCTTCGTTTGACCTTCAAACTGTGCGTTTTTAATTTTTACAACTATTACGGCAGTAATACCTACACGATAATCGTCACCGTTAAAGTTAACGTCTTTATTGCCCTTAGGAGCGTGGTCTTTAACGTAGTCGTTAAAAAACCTTGTTAAACCCATTTTAAAACCAACGTCGTGATGTCCACCGTCGATTGTAGGAATATTATTTACGTAAGAGAAAACGTTTTCAGTATAGTCGTTAGTGTGTTGGAAAGCAACTTCAATTTTTATACCGTCGCGCTCATCTTGGAAGTATATAGGCGCTTCGTAAAGTGGAGTTTTTGCTTTGTTGATATACGAAACGTAGTCGCTAATACCACCTTCAGATAAAAATACCTTTTCTTCAGCGTTAGCGTCTTTTCTTAAATCTTTAAACACAAGCGTTACGCCTTTATTTAAAAACGACGTTTCACGTAGTCTTGTTAAGATAGTATCGGCAGAGAATTCTACCGTATCAAACACGCGTGCGTCTGGTTTAAAATGAACGAAAGTACCGTGCTTAATAGTTTTAATTTTAGTGTTTAAAAGTGGGGCTTTAGGCACGCCTGATAAAACTTTACCTTGCGCCTTATCTTCATACGAAGAAAACTCCATTTTGTATACGGTTTTATTGTAAACTTCAACTTTAAGCCATTCTGAAAGTGCGTTTGTAACCGACGCGCCTACGCCGTGCAAGCCACCAGAATACGCGTAATTTTCATTATTAAATTTACCACCGGCGTGAAGTTGAGTGAAAATAACTTCTACACCACTTATGCCTGCCTCTTTATGAATATCTACCGGCATACCACGTCCGTCATCTTCAACCGACGCGCTTCCGTCAGCGTAAAGAGTAACGGTAACTTTTGTAGCGTAACCGTTAGCCGCTTCGTCAACAGAGTTGTCAATAATTTCCCATAAAATATGGTGTAAACCCTTTGCACCAGTTGAACCTATATACATACCAGGACGGGTGCGAACGGCTTCTAAACCTTTTAAAATTTGTATATCTTCAGACGTATACGATATTTTAGCCACGTTATTACCACCTTTATATTATTACCAAGATATTGTATCACAATATAATAAAAAACACAATAGGTAGACGGTTAATTTTTTTAATCTATTAAAAAGATGCCACTAAAAAGTTGCCAAAACCTTAAAAATAGTGTATTATATTAAGGCAATTTACTTAAAGGAGCAAATTATGGAAAGAGAAAAGTTGGGTAGCCGTTTAGGGTTTATCCTTATCAGCGCTGGTTGTGCTATCGGCGTAGGTAACGTTTGGAAGTTTCCTACACTTACCGGTCAAAACGGCGGTGCTATTTTCGTACTTATTTACCTTATTTTCTTAGTTGTTTTAGGTTTACCTATTATGACTATGGAATTTGCTATGGGTCGTTCGGCTCAAGCAAGCCCCGTTATGATTTATAACAAGTTAGCACCTAAACACAAAGCGTGGCAAGCGCATGGTTACGCATCACTTGTTGGTAACGTTGTTTTAATGATGTTTTACACTTCTGTTACCGGTTGGATTTTACAATACTTTGTATTTATGGTTGGTGGCAAGTTTGACGGATTAAGTGCAGACGCTATAAACGGTGTTTGGGGCAATATGCTTGCCGACCCTTGGACGCTTATTCTTTTTATGGGTATCGTAGTAGTGTTAGGATTTACTATTAACTCGTTCAACATGCAAAAAGGGTTTGAACGCATTAGTAAAGTAATGATGATTGCCCTTTTAGTTTTAATTACCGTTTTAGCAGTTAACAGCTTTACTTTAGATGGCGCAAAAGAAGGTTTAGAATTCTACTTAATACCAAACTTTAGCGTGTTTACCGACTTTAAGTCAGGTTTAACTGTAATTGTTAACGCAATGAGCCAAGCCTTCTTTACTTTAAGTTTAGGTATCGGTTCAATGGCAATTTTTGGTAGTTTTATTGGTAAAGACCGTTCGCTTTTTGGTGAAAGTATTATTATTACTATTTTAGATACTTTCGTTGCGTTTACGGCAGGTTTAATTATCTTCCCTGCAGTATTCACCTATGGTGTTGACGTTTCTGCCGGCCCTCCACTTATCTTCCAAACATTACCTAACATTTTTGCTAATATGCCACTTGGTAGACTTTGGGGAAGCTTATTCTTCTTGTTCTTAACTTTCGCAGCGTTTAGTACTATTTTAGCAGTTTTCCAAAACATTATTTCTTGCGTGCAAGAACTTACTGGTTGGACTAAACGTAAAACTTGCTTAATTTGTGGCGTTGCAATGTTTATTTTATCAATTCCTTGTATTTTAGGCTTTAACGTTTGGAGCGACTATACCTTCTTAGGTGGCGTGCTTGACACTGAAGACTTTATCGTATCTTACATTTTATTACCACTTGGTTCACTTGCCGTTGTACTTTTCTGTACTAACAAATGGGGCTGGGGCTTTGATAACTTTATGGCTGAAGCAAATATTGGTACTGGCGCTAAAATTAAAAAATGGATGTACTACTACTGCAAGTATGTTTTACCAGTAATTATTATTGCTTTATTCATTTTTGGTATTTTAATTAAATTTAACATTTTCTAGGATAAACAAAATAAAAAATTCCCGACTTTTCTCGGGAATTTTTTTGTTTTTATAAAATTTTTAATTACAATAAATCGGCTATTTCTAAAATAAGTTTTTCAGTTTTTTCCCAGCCTAAACAAGCGTCTGTAATGCTTTTACCGTAAACACCTTCACCTATTTTTTGAGCGCCGTCAACTATATAACTTTCAATCATTAAGCCTTTAACTAACTTTCTAACTTCGTTACTATGGCGTACGCTATACAATACGTCTTTAGCAATACGAATTTGTTCTAAGTAGTTTTTACCAGAATTAGAGTGGTTAGTGTCAATAATAACCGACGCATTTACCAACCCACTTTTAGCGTATTCGTTACTTAAATTTATTAAGTCTTCGTAGTGGTAGTTAGGATGTGCTTGCCCAAACTTATCTACGTAGCCACGAAGAATTGCGTGAGCGTAAGGGTTACCGTCTGAACTAACTTCCCAACCACGATATAAAAACGTGTGGCTATGTTGCGCAGCAGTTATAGAGTTCATCATAATACTAATGTCGCCACCAGTTGGGTTTTTCATGCCTACTGGAATATCCATACCACTTGCAACTAAACGGTGTTGTTGATTTTCAACCGACCTTGCGCCTACTGCAACGTAGCCTAAAACGTCTGATAAATAACGGTAGTTTTCAGGATACAACATTTCGTCGGCACAAGCAAAGCCAGTTTCTTCAATAGCGCGAATATGAAGTTCACGAATACTTACAATTCCTTTAAGCATATCAGGTTTTTCGTTAGGGTTTGGTTGATGTAACATACCCTTATACCCGTCGCCTTTAGTTCTTGGCTTGTTAGTGTAAATTCTTGGAATTATTAAAATTTTATCTTCAACCTTGTTTTGTACTTCTTTTAAACGTTTAACGTAGTCTAAAACGCTAACTTCGTTATCAGCAGAACAAGGGCCTATTATAAGTAAAAACTTATCACTTTCACCAGAAAAAACCTTTTTAATTTCGTTTATACGATTTTCTAATATAATTTGCGATTTATCTGATAACGGATATTGTTTTTTAACTTCCATAGGTATAGGAAGTTTATGATTAAATACCATGCTCATAGTATTGTACCCCTAATTAAATTTCATCATAAAAAGTAATAGAATGATATAACGTTTTGCATTCGCCTTTTTTAACAACGTCGATACCACGCTTAGTTTCAAAAACGCCGTCGGTGTCGTAATAATCTGGCAAGCCGTTCCAAGGCTCAATTGCAATATATTTACCCGGCTTCATCATCCATACCACCATATGCGCAAAGTCGCTAAAATAAATTGACGCAACGGTAGTGCCGTTATGGTTTAAATTAACGCGTTTAGACTTAATATCTTCAAACACGAAAGATACGTTTGGTAAAAAACCTTCTACAACTTCGCCTATTTCATCAATAATATCATAGGTAAGTGGTAATTCGTTGCCGTTTAACTTATACGGAATAATATCGTGCGATAATAAACGGTTTTTAATTAAAGTATTATCAATATAACCTTCGTTATCGCTAAATTCTAACGAATATTCGTTCATTTCGCCGTATAAAGCGTACGCTTCGTGCGAACCTACGTTGAAATACATATCTTTATTGCTTTCGTTTTCAATAAAATAATAAACCCCTAAACTATCGCCAGAAAGTTTATATAAAATTCTAAAAGTGAAGTTGTAAGGATATTCTTTAAACGTTTCTTCAGTATCTTTTATAATAAACGCGCACGACGTTTTTTCAACGCTTGCAACTTCAAATTCCATATTTCTAACGAAACCGTGTTTAGTTTTAAAGTCGTGCTTTTTACCGTCAACTATAATAACGTCGTCTTTAACGCCACCACAAACTGGAAATAAAACTGGAGCGTGTCCGTTCCAAATATTTACGTCGCCTTGCCAAATACGTTCAACGCCGTTGTGCTTTAAACTAATAAGTTCAGCGCCTTTAGTTGTGAATTTAGCCTCAATTATGCCGTTAGATATCGTTATAATTTCACTCATAAATACTCCTTAAAAATTTTACCTTAAAAAAGTTAAAGTAAAACCTTATATGATATTTTATAATTTAACTTTAATTTTGTCAATTTATTTACGAATTTTAGCCCATTAAATTAAAATTTAATTAAATTTAAAGTAATATATAACATTTTTTTAGTAAAAAGTTGTTAAAAACAGTTTAATTATTTTGAAAACTATGTTAAAATAGATAGGCTGTAACTTATTTTACAGACTTAGGAGGATTTTCAATTATGGATATGTCAGTTATAGAAAAAAAGTGGCAAGCCAAATGGGAAAAAGATAAATTAAATAATTTCGATAAAAAGAACGTTGATAAAAAATACTACTGTTTAGAAATGTTCTCTTATCCGTCGGCTGCTAAACTTCACGTTGGTCACTGGTATAACTACGGTCCAACTGATAGTTTTGCGCGCTATAAAAAAATGAAAGGATTTGAAATTTTTCAACCTATGGGCTTTGACGCTTTCGGCTTACCTGCTGAAAACTACGCTATTAAAACTGGTATTCACCCAGAAGATAGCACCATAGCAAATATTGAAAATATGGAAGAAACTTTACGTAAAATGGGCGCTATGTTCGACTGGTCTAGCGAAATTAAAACTTGTATGCCTGATTACTATAAGTGGACTCAATGGATTTTCCTTCAACTTTATAAACAAGGCTTAGCATACAGAAAAGAAGCGCCTGTTAACTGGTGTAACAGTTGTCAAACGGTACTTGCTAACGAACAAGTTATTCAAGGCACTTGCGAAAGATGTCATAATACGGTTATTCAAAAAAACCTTACTCAATGGTTCTTTAAAATTACCGACTATGCTGAAGAACTTTTACAAGGCTTAGACGAACTTGACTGGCCTGAAAAAACTAAAGCAATGCAAAGAAACTGGATTGGCAAATCAGTTGGTGGCGAAATTGTTTTCAAAGCAGAAAACGGCGAAGACGAACTTAAAGTATTCACTACCCGTGCCGATACTATTTTTGGTGTTTCTTACGTCGTTTTAGCCCCAGAACATCCACTTGTTAAAAAACTTACTACGGCTGAACAACTTAGCGCAGTTAACGCTTACGTTGAAGCAACTGCAAAAACTAAAGAAATTGAACGTTTATCACTTGACCGTGAAAAAACGGGCGTATTCACGGGTGCGTACTGTATCAACCCTGTAAACGGCAAAAAAGTTCAAATTTGGATTTCTGACTACGTTTTATATTCTTACGGTACTGGTTGCGTTATGGGTGTTCCATCTCACGACGAACGCGACTTCGTATTTGCTAACAAATACGGTTTAGAAATTACACGCGTTATTAAAAGTGCTGACGGCGCTAACGACGAACTTCCTTTCGTTGACGACGGCGTTTTAGTTAACAGCGTTAATTACGACGGTTTAACTAGCGAAGAAGCACGCAAAAAGATTTTAAACGACTTAGCAACTCAAAACGCAGGTTCATTTAAAATTAACTACCGTTTACGCGACTGGCTTGTTTCACGCCAACGCTACTGGGGTGCGCCTATTCCTATGATTCACTGTCCTAAGTGTGGCACAGTTCCAGTTCCTGAAGAAGACTTACCAGTTTTACTTCCTAAAAACGTTGACTTTAAACCAGACGGTAAATCACCACTTGCTAAGTGTGAAGAATATATTAACTGCAAGTGCCCAGTTTGTGGCGCTGACGCTGAACGCGACCCTGACACGCTTGATACTTTCGTATGCTCGTCGTGGTATTTCTTACGCTACCCTGATAGCAAAAACGATAAGCAAGCGTTTAATAAAGAAATTGTTAACAAAATGCTCCCAGTTGACAAGTACGTTGGTGGCGCAGAACACGCATGTATGCACCTTTTATACGCGCGTTTCTTTACAAAAGCCCTTCGCGATATGGGATATCTTGATTTTAGCGAACCGTTCAAATCACTCGTTCACCAAGGCGTAATTTTAGGTCCTGACGGCAACCGTATGAGTAAATCACGCGGTAACGTTATTTCTCCTGACGACTACGTTAAAACTTACGGTTCTGACATTTTCCGTTTATACCTTATGTTTGGTTTTGCTTACACGGAAGGTGGCCCTTGGAACGACGGTGGTATTAAATCGATTGCTAAGTTCTTAGATAGAATTGAAAAGCTTGCTTTAAGTTTAATTGGTCAAAAATCAAAAAATACTAACTTTGGTAAAGACGAAAAAGAACTTAACTACGCAAGAAACTACGCTATTAAACTCGTTGACCGCGACTTTGAAGTTTTCTCGTTTAACACGGCTATTGCGCGTTTAATGGAATTTTTAACTGCTCTTACTAAGTACGACGCATTAGAAAACAAAAACGTTGACTTTATTAAAGAATGCTTTAGCGACTTTATTAAACTTTTAGCACCTTGCGCTCCTCACTTTAGTGAAGAAATTTGGCAAATGCTTGGCAATAAAAAATCTATTTTCTTAGCAAGTTACCCTACTTTTGATGAAAAAGCACTTGTTAAAGACGAAGTTGAAATTGCCGTTCAATTAAACAGCAAAATGAAAACTAAAATGGTTATTTCTTCTGATTTAAGTGAAGAAGATATTAAAAAAGCCGTTTTAGAAAACGAAGTTATTGCTCCACTTGTAGAAGGCAAGCAAGTTAAAAAAGTTATAGTTATTAAAGGTAGATTAGTAAACGTAATAGTATAAAAACTTACGCCACGATAAATTTTCGTGGCGTATTTATTAAATTTTAAATGGGTTTTACGGTAATTTTTATCTTTTTTTTAATTTTTAACTTACGGTTGACAAATTGTAAACCTACGGTTGTTGACAAAACTTTTTTAGTGAAATACAATGTTCTCAAATAATCAAGGAGAAAAAAACTATGAAATTTTCAGAAAAACTTTTAACTTTAAGAAAACAACACGGCCTTTCACAAGACGATTTGGCTATTAAACTTGATATATCGCGCCAAGCGGTATATAAATGGGAAAACGAACAATCAAAACCCGAACTTGATAAACTTAAAATATTATCAGACTTATTTAACGTTAGTATTGATAACTTATTAGATGATAATGCTGATATCTCTTTAAGACCTTTAAACAATAAAAAGTCTTACAGCGAAGTGATTGTTCTTGACACTCCTAAAGCGCTTATGGCTGAAACGGTAAATACTAATTACACCGACGAAGAAAAAAAGAAAATTAAAATTCGTGAATCAATGATAAAATACGGAGTTATAGGTATGCTCGTTGCAGTAGCAATGTTACTAATAGCCTTTATTCTACCAATAAGTGGTCCTCAAACAGAACTAGGACTTACTATTTTTTCAATTTTACTTCCAGTTGGATTTATTTTATTTGCAATTGCAGGGCTTACTTATTATATAGGTAAAAAATTCGTATATAAAAACTGTTACGAAACGCGCACGTATTTCTATAATGAAAAAAGTAACGGCGAAACGCACTTAAAACAAAAAGGTTACGAATACGTAATGTTACAACATGACCTTCCCGTTTGGTTCTTCTACGATTTAGTAAACGATGATAAATTCGGTATATACTTTAATGGTAAAGAACAATTCGTTTGCCCTATTCAAAACTACGTAACTTTAACTAGTGAAAACTTACCTAACTCTCTTAAAGTTTCGTTTACGTATTTCGACGTAAACGGCGAAATTAAAGAATACGCTTTCTTACTTTCTTTCGTACGCGAATACGTTTCAAAAATTCTCGAAGACAGCACAGACCTCAGTTTTGCCCTTGACGGTTTAGAAAAAGAAACGATACAAGCAATAAGCGAAATTAAAAAACGCATTGACGCTAAAAAAGAAACTTCTAAAATAGCATAAATTAAAATTCACGGCTAAGTGCCGTGAATTTTTTTATTTATAAAATTTTTAAACTACTTCTTAACGAATTTAGTATTGCAAGAATAAGTACCCCTACGTCACCTACTATTGCAAGCCAAATACTTGACGTTACACCAAATATACTAAGCAACATTATAAGCACTTTTATCGCTATTGAAACAACTATGTTTTGCTTAGCAATATTGTTAGCGCGCTTTGCAACCTTTAACGCAAACGGAACTTTTGATAAGTCGTCGTCAACGATAACAACGTCGGCGCTTTCAACGGCTAAGTCGCTACCTAAACCACCCATAGCAATACCTACGTCGGCACGTGAAAGCACTGGAGCGTCGTTTATGCCGTCACCTACGAAAGCAACCGTTTTTTCGCCATTTTCCATTAAGCGTTCAATTTCTTCAACCTTGTTTTCAGGTAAAAGTTCTGAAACCGACTGGCGCATATTGAGTTGTTTTCTAATAACGCGTGCGTACTCTTTATTATCACCAGTTAAAAGCACGGTGTTAGTAACGCCTTCGTCGTAAAGTTCCATAATAGCGCCGTAAGCAGTATCACGGGCAACGTCGTTAAGAATTACTGTGCCAGCGTATTCACCGTTAACGGCAAGATATATTTTTACGCCTATTTCTTCAACGCTTTTAAACTCAACGTTGTTTTCTAATAAAAACTTGGCGTTACCACAAAGCACTTTATCGCCGTTAATTTCACAAGCGATACCCCTACCAGCAATTTCAACTAAATTTTCAGCGTTTACGGTGATTTCTTTACCGTATTTTTTTAATATCGATTTTGCTAAAGGATGGTTACTATTTTTTTCACAAATAGCGCAAATTTCAAGCACTTTTCCTTGGAATTTTTTAGTAGAAACAATTTTTGTAACTTCAAATTCACCAGTAGTTAACGTACCCGTTTTATCAAAAGCAAAGGTAGTACATTTACCAAGTGAAGAAAGCCTTTCGGTAGTTTTTACAAGTACGCCGTTTTTAGCCAAATAACCAACTGAACAGAAATATGAAAGTGGTACTGAAACTACTAACGCGCAAGGACAAGATACGCAAAGCATCATTACCCCACGCTTAAGCCAAATTTCAAAACCTTCAGCGTACGTTTCGTAGAAAAACGGTGGAATAAACGCAAGTAATATTGCCGTAATTACTACTACCGGAGTGTAATATTTTGCAAAAGTTGAAATAAATTTTTCTGCTTTCGACTTATCGTCGCTTGCAGTAGAAACGATATCTACAATTTTAGAAACGGCACTATCACGGTAAGTTTTTGTAGTTTTTACTTTAATTGCGCCGTCTACTACAATATAACCACCTAAAACTTCCGTTCCCT
>JAGBYC010000184.1 GCA_017628935.1 Clostridia bacterium
AAGAAGGCAACGAGCGTATGGTAAAAATGAGTGCGATTATTCGCGAAGGTGCAGGAGTTTTCCTTAAAAAAGAATTTACAACTATCGGTATCGTAGTATTAGTTGTTGCCGTTCTTTTTTCTTTATTTATTGAAAAGTTTAGTGGTCTTACATACGTATTAGGCGCACTTATGAGTAGCGTAGTTTGTATTTTAGGTATGAAGAGCGCTACTTACGCTAACGTTAGAACTGCAAACGTTGCTAAAGAATCACTTTCTATCGGCAAAACTGTAAAAGTTGCGCTTAGTGGTGGTTCGGTTAGTGGTATTTCAGTTCAAGCATTAGGTTTACTTGGTTTATTATTAGTAGTTTTAATTAGTGGCGTTGGCCCTCAAACTATTGAAACTTTATCTAGTGCTGGCTTTCAAGCCTTTGAAGGTAGTGGTATTATTTTAATTGACGCACTTTTAACAAACGCGTCTATTATGAGAATTACTTCATATTCGTTAGGTTGCTCTACTGTTGCAATGTTTAACCGTGTAGCAGGTGGTAACTTCACTAAAGCAGCCGATATTTCAGCCGACATTTTAGGTAAAATTCGTAACGACTTACCAGAAGACGACAGCCGTGTTCCTAACGTTATTGCAGACTTTATCGGTGACAACGTTAACGATATTGCCGGTAACTGTTCAGACCTTTTAGAAAGTTTCGTTGCTACAATGAGCGCGTCTATCGTAGTTGCTATCGGCCTTATTTCTACTGCTGGCATTAACGTTGCAACCTTTACTTCGTCTTACGTATTCCCACTTGTTGTTGCTGGTGGCGGTTTGCTTGGTTGTATAATTGGTTTAGTTTACGCTCAATTCAAAAAGATGGGTGACGACCCTTCAAAAGAACTTAACTTAGCAACTTACATTTCTGCAGGCGTTTCAATTATTACTTGTGGTATTGCCGCTTTCTTAGCGTTTGGCGCTGAAGACGGTAGCGTTCTTGAAGCAATGAGTTTTAAAGCAGGTTGGGCATCTCCTTGGATTTGTGCCGTACTTGGTATTATTAGTGGTGTTGCTATCGGCGCTATTACCGAATATTATACAAGCGACGCTTTCAAGCCTACTAAAGAAATTGCTGAATATGCAGTTGAAGGCGAAGCCTTCGTTGTTACTAAAGGTGACGCAGTAGGTTCACGTTCTTGCTTATATCCTATCGCAATTATTGCAGTATCATTACTTATTTCAGGTGTTCTTTGTGGGACCTACGGTATCGCTATTGCTTCACTTGGTATGTTATCTTTCGTAGGAACAACCGTTTCTATCGACGCTTTCGGCCCTATTGCAGACAACGCCGGTGGTCTTGCAGAATCTTGCCACTTAGCACCAGAAGTTCGTGTTATTACTGATAAACTTGACTCTGTTGGTAACACAACTGCCGCTATCGGTAAAGGTTTTGCTATCGGTTCAGCAGCCTTTGCAACCGTTTCACTTATCGTTGCCTTTATCGGCAACTACGCGTCGTTAGGTATTAATCCGCCTGAATTTACAGGTCCTTCTTTAATTCCAGTAGTTGCAGGTTTAATTATCGGTGGCGCGCTTATTGAATTCTTCTCTGCTATACTTACTGATAACACTATTCGTTCAGCAAAAGAACTTGCAAACGTTGGTGATAGACAACTTTCAGACCCAGCCGTATTAAGTGGCGAAAAAGACCCTGACTACAACGAATTAGTTCACCTTGCAACAGCATCAGCACTTAAAAGAATGTTATTCCCATCAATTATTGCTTTAGCAGTTCCACTTGTAGGTGGCGCAATATTCGGTGTTAACTTCGTTCTTGGTGTATTACTTGGTGCAACCGTTGTTGCTATTCCACGCGCTATCTTCATGGGTAACTCTGGTGGTGCATTCGACAATGCTAAAAAGTATATCGAACAAGGCAAACTTATCGGTCACGGCAAAGGTTCTGCAGCACACAAAGCAGCCGTTACTGGTGACACTATTGGTGACACTCGTAAAGACGTAGTTGGCGTAGCGCTTGATATCTTTATTAAAATGATGTCTACCGTAGCAACAACTTTATTCGTAGTAATAGCGGCGTTAAGTGCGCTTATCGGCATACTTTAAAGCGTTATAAACTGCGTTATGCTTTGTTTCTACAAAATATTATTGACCCCAATAACCAACAAGGTTAATTGTGTCCAAAACATTTTGTGAGCCTCGCCTAACTTGTTTCTAACACTTTAGTAAAAAAACATAAAAACGCCTGTGAGAAATCACGGGCTTTTTTCGCGCCTCGTCTTGCTTGTTACTAAACTTTTAAGTAGTTTAATAGGTTATTAACAAGGTCTATTGTAACCAAAAAATTTTATGAGCCTCGCCTAACTTGTTTCTAACACTTTAGTAAAAAACAACAAAACAAAAGCACGGTTAATTCCGTGC
>JAGBYC010000185.1 GCA_017628935.1 Clostridia bacterium
TTAAACGCTACAAGCGTAACTAAACTTATTCGTAACAGCCCTAACGATTTAACGGTGGCGGTAAAATATTATATAGATATGCTTAAAAGTATACACGCTATCGTGGTAGACGACGGTGAAGTTCCTGACATGAAAGAAACGGCGCTTTCGTGGGCGAAATTCGTTGCGCCTTATATTGCTGAAAACCAAGCAAAAAAACTTTACAGTTTAATTAACACCGTACCTAAGCAAAACACCTTAATGCACGGCGACTATCATACGAACAATATTATGGTGCAAAACGGTGAACCACTTTTAATTGATATGGATACCTTATGTATGGGACACCCAGTATTTGAACTTGGTTCAATGTTCAACGCCTTCGTTGGCTATTCAGAGTTAAACCATAGTAATATGATGGAATTTTTTGGTTATCCGTTTGAAGTAGCAGGTGAGTTTTGGCGTTTAGCACTTCAGTAGTATCTTGGTACTACCGACAGTGGCGTTTGTGAAAGCGTTGCTAAAAAGGCAATGGTTATAGGTTACACGCGTATGTTACGCCGTGCAATTCGTCGCCCTAACGACGCTGACAGCCCTGCAAAAATTGCGCGTTGTAAACAAATGCTCACAACTTTATTAAACGAAGTAGACACTTTAATTTTTTAAAAGCAAATAAAAAAAGACAGGTTAAAACCTGTCTTTTTATTATGTAAGTAGTGGAAATAAACGTCAACGCGAATATTGTCGTCGTCAGAATAATTTGTAGTATCGATATAAGGTTTATAAAAATCAATAAGCGCTTTTATACTATCAAAAGTTTTTTGATATTTAGCCTCTTTTTTTGACGACGTTTTACTGCGTTGCAAGTAAAGATATCTTGCATTATTTTCTTCAGCTGTTTTTAAAACTTGTGTGTTACAGCAAGGGCATACGTTTGAAAAACCAGTTGTAGTATCGCCACGCGCGTTAGTAGTTTTAATTATAGTAGCGTATTTTTTGCCACAAACTGGGCAGTAAGTCATACCTTTTTTAGCGCCAAAAATAGCGTCACGCGTTAAATACGATTTAAGGTAATTGCGTTTTTTAGTTTCGCTAATTCCTTTTAAATTCATAAATAAAAATAAACGTGTAGGACCTAATTTGCCCCATAATTTTATAGCAAGTGGAATAACAACGAAAATTACTATTGCTAACGGAACTAAAAAAAGTATTGGGGCAAAAATACTAAGAATTTCTTCAAAGTTCATATCTTTAATATAAGTTGCTAATAACATAAATTCCCTCTTTGTGTATTACATACACAACTTTTATTTTATAATTTTATCGAAAACTGACTTGTCGTGAGTACAAAGTGGGCAAGTATAATCGTCAGGTAATTCTTCATAACCTTCTTCTTCATAACCACAAATACCACAAACCCAAACAACTTTACCTTCTTGTTTATTAGGTGTGCTTTCGGTAGGCTTTTTAGGTTTAATTGACGCGTGGTAGTAAGCGTACGTTGCAGGAGCGTCGTTAGTTAAAACGTCCATATCGGTAATTTTTGCAATAAATAAAGTGTGCGAACCAAGGTCAGTTTTAGAAACCACTTCGCACGATATATACGCGCACACGCCTGCGTTTACCATATAAACGCCGTTATTTAAACGGGTTGCGTTAGCGTAGCCGTCAAATTTATTAACCGTTCTGCCAGACTGAAAACCAAAATGAGTAAAAAGGTCGAAAGTTGCCTTTTCAGAAATAATAGAAAGGTTAAAAACGTTACTTTCTTTCAAAAGGTCGGTTGTATAGTTAGTGTTGTTTACGGCAATAGAAATATATTCGGGGTTAGACGTAACTTGAACGGCAGTATTGATAATGCAACCGTTGTCAACTCCGTTTAAATTAGTTGTAAGAACGTATAAACCGTAACTTAATTTTTGTAATGCTTTTGAGTTCATATTCTCTCCTTATAAAGAGTTAAATTCATTTAAAATAGCGCCGTCAACCGTTTTAAAAGTAAATTTACCGTTTTCAAACACTATATAACCGTGGTTGCCGTCTTTAGGAAGGGCAATACTGCCGGGGTTAATATACGTAACGTCGCCAAGGTTTTTGCAAACTACTAAGTGTGTGTGGCCGTGTAATATAACGTCGCCTTTATTAAGTTTAGGTAAATTATCTTCGTTATAAACGTGGCCGTGTGTTACGAAAATGGCGTTGTTGCCGTTTTCAAGCACCACGTAGTCTGCCATTATAGGAAACTCTAATACCATTTGGTCAACTTCGGCATCACAGTTACCACGAACGCAAATAATATTGTTTTTATATTCGTTTAAAAGAGCAAATACTTTTTTAGGCGCATATCCGTCAGGAAGGTCGTTTCTTGGGCCGTGATATAAAATATCGCCAAGTAATATAAGTTTATCGGCTTTTTCTTCGTTAAAAACATTTATAAGTTTTTCAGCGTAGGTAAAAGAGCCGTGAATATCTGATGCAATAATATATTTCATTTCAACCTCTAAAATAAGTCTTTTTTATATTTTACCTTAAAAAAGCCCGTTAGTCAATATAAGATTAAAGTTTGTTAAAAAAAGGAGCGAATTTTCGCTCCTTTTAATTTTGTATGTTATTTTACTTCAGGGTAAAGGGTTTCCATTTTCATCGTTTCTTCAAGCGAGCGCATACCGTCAGTTCCGTTATTTTCGGTAAGAGAACAAGTAGCGCAAGCGCGTGCTAAACGTAAAGCGTCGTATAACGAATAGTTTTCGTGCGCGCCGTATAACACGCCCGAGCAGTACGCGTCACCAGCACCCGTTGAGCCTTTAATTTCGCTACGAGGAATATCAAGGCTTGGCGCATAAACAACTTCGCCGGTAGCAACGTCTAACCCGTAACTATCAAGAGCAGAGTGAATAACAACCCACTTGCTAACGCCGTAGTTTTTAAGTGCGTTAAGTGCTAAAATTGCCTTTTCGCGTGAAAGACGGCCGTTTTCTATAAGTTCAATGCCGGTAACCGACTTTGCTTCAAGTTCGTTAACGCAACAAATATCGGTATATTTAAGGGCAGAAGTTACAATTTTTTTAGCACGGTCGCTTTGTTCAGAAACAACGTCGATAGAAGTTATAAAACCACGCTTTTTAGCGTCGTGTAAAATTTTAGCACCGTGAGTGCCGTAAACTTCGTCAAA
>JAGBYC010000020.1 GCA_017628935.1 Clostridia bacterium
TTTAAAAGCAAATTTAATAAATAACGGTTATAAAGTTTCTGTTTTTGAAAATAAAGAACAAGCAACTAATTATTTAAATACTGTAATTGACGGCAAAACCGTTGGAATAGGTGGGTCTGTAACGGTAAACGAATTAGGTTTATACGACGCACTTAAAACTCATAACAACGTTATTTGGCATTTAAAAGTTGATAAAAGCGTGGTTAAACAAACGCGTTTAGCGTCGTCACGCGCTGAAGTTTATATATCGTCAGTTAACGCTATTTCAATGCAAGGCGAACTTGTAAATATCGACGCTACTGGTAATAGAGTTGCAGCAACGACGTTCGGGCCTAATAAAATTTATTTTATTATAGGTAAAAACAAAATTGTAAATTCGCTTGAAGATGCGGTATATCGCGCTAGAAACGTTGCGTCGCCACTTAACGCAAAACGCCTTGGTTTTAACACTCCTTGTGCAATTAAAGGAGATAAGTGTTATAATTGTAATAGCGCGCAAAGAATTTGCAAAGCGTTATCAATATTTTTAAAAGCACCAAACGGCGCTGATTACGAAATTATTTTAGTTAATGAAAATTTAGGATTTTAAAAAATGCTCTCACGGTTGTGAGAGTTTTTTTGTAACCTTTTTAATTAAAAACTCGTAAATTATCGTATGAGTAAAAACGTTTTATTGTCGGTTAGTAAAAAGGGCGAAAACTACGTAAATGCGTTACGAAAAATAGGTGTTAATTCAACCGTTTATACGGGTAGCGAAAATTGTTTTAGTTACGACGTATTGCTACTTGGTGGTGGAGAAGACGTACATCCAAAATACTTTGGTGAAGAAATTAACGGTACGGAAACTATTAACGAAAGGCGTGATATTATAGAATTTAACTTAATTAGGCAATTTTTATATCAAAATAAGCCGATTTTAGCCATTTGTAGAGGTTTTCAAGTGTTAAACCTGTATTTGGGTGGTACGCTTTACCAGCACCTTAAAAACACAAATAAACACCGTCAAACTAACGGCGTAGATATTATGCACGCCGTAAAAACGATTAAAAATAGTGTGTATAGAAAGTTGTATGGCAAAGAATTTATAGTAAACAGCTACCATCATCAAGCCCTTAAAAAACTTGCTAAAAATTTAAAAGCGTCGTGTTATTCGTATGACGGCGTAATTGAGGGTTACGAAAGCAAAAAACTTAAAATTTTAGGCGCCCAGTTTCACCCCGAAAGGCTTCACGGTAAATCGCAAATTGACGGAACAAAAATATTCAAATATTTTTTTAATAATTTTAAATAACGCTTGAAAAAGGGTAAAATTGGTGGTAAAATATCTCTATACTAAAATTTGCGAGGAGTTTTTATGAAAATTTTGTTTTATGGCGATAGTATAACTGATATGGCGCGTTATAGAGATGCAGACGACTGGCACCACTCTGCGTGGGGTTACGGCTACGTTCGTATAGTTGCTGATAATCTTATTGCAAAAGACCCAACTAAATACGAATTTATTAACCGTGGTATTAGTGGCAACCGTACGGTTGACCTTTACGCCCGTATTAGAGAAGATGCGTGGAATCATAACCCTGACCTTATTTCACTTTACGTTGGCGTAAACGACGTATGGCATAACCTTAACGATAACCCACACGGTCTTGATATCGTTCGTTTTGAAAAAGTGTACCGTATGATTGTTGAAGATACTATTAAAGCACTTCCTAACACTAAACTTATGATAGTTTTACCTTTTGTTGTAAAAGGTACTAGCACAACGCCTATTTGGGACGACTTTACCGTATTGTTCGACTACGTTAAAATTATTAAAAATATTGCTAAAGAATATAATATTCCAGTTGTTGAACTTCAAGATATTATGGACGAAGCAGTTGAAAAATACGGCAGTGAAATTGTGTGTCGTGACGGCGTGCATCCAAACAGTTACGGTATGGGCGTTATTGCTAAAAAGTGGCTTGAAGTTTATACTGAAAATTTTGAAAACTAATATAAATTTAAAAATAAAAACTCTACTATGTAGAGTTTTTTTAATTTTTTTAAAAAAATCGTAGTAAAATTTAAAAATATATGATATTATAATTATTACTACGCAATTTTAATTTTTAAAGGTGATTAAATGGGTAAAATTTCGGTTTTCGTTAATAAATTTAGCGTTAAAAATTTTATAATGCTTATGGTTGCTGGTATTGTTAACGCAGTTGGCGTTACTATGTTTTTAGCGCCAGTAAAACTTTTCGACAGTGGTATTTCAGGTTTGTCAATGCTTTTAGATGCTATTAAAGAAATGCCAGAGTTTTTAACTTTATCAGTATTTTTAATTGTGTTAAACGTGCCACTTTTCCTTTACGGTTTAAAAAAACAAGGTGGTGTTTTTACCGTTTACGCAATATTTACGGTGGTAATTTATTCTATTACAGCCTTTTTAATTAATAACGTTTTACCTATCGACGTAAGCGCAAGTTCTCCGTTTGCTAAAACCGACTTGCTTTTGTGTGCAATTTTCGGTGGCGCTATTTCGGGCGTTGGTTCTGGTTTAGCAATTAGAAACGGTGGCGCGATGGACGGCGTAGAAGTTATGTCAGTTATTTTTGCTAAAAAAATAGGCATTTCGGTAGGTTCGTTCGTAATGATTTTTAACGTTATTTTATACGTAATTGCAGGTATTGTTACTACAAGTTGGATTTTACCATTATATTCTATTGTAGCGTACTTTATAAACCTTAAAGTTATCGACTTTATTGTTGACGGTTTAGACCGTGCTAAATGCGCTATGATAGTAACTACAAGTCCAGATGAAATTTGTAGTGCTTTAATGGCTGAATTTGAGTGTGGTGCAACGCGTGTTGAAGCAACGGGTGGCTATTCTAAAACTAACAAAACAATCGTTTATTTCGTAGTAAACCGTTTCCAAGTAACCAAAATGAAAAATATCGTTCATAGCATTGACGCTCAAGCGTATATAAGCATTAACGAAGTGGCTGACGTTTTCAAAGCAAACACTAAAAAAGCATAATAAATTATTAAAAATCTATTTCGTAATTTCGAAGTAGATTTTTTTATTAAAATTTTTGTTTTTATATGTATTTGACTAAATTATCATTTTATGATAAAATTACTGCGAGGTGTATTATGTCGAACTTACAAATGTATAACGATTTAGGCGTTTCAAAAGCCGCATACGAATACGGCGAAGAAATTATTAAAACCCTTAAAAATCGCTTTGAAAAAATTGATGAAATTGCTGAATACAACCAAAATAAAGTTCTACTTGCTATGCAAAAAAACAAGGTGGACGCATCTTGTATGCAAGCCTCAACGGGCTATGGGTACGACGACGTTGGCCGTGAAAAATTAGAAAGGGTGTATGCAGACGTTTTTCATACTGAAAGTGCGCTTGTTCGTCCACAAATTACGTGTGGAACTCACGCTTTAACGGTAGCGTTATCGGCAAATTTACTTCCTGGTGACGAACTTTTATCGCCAGTTGGTAAGCCGTACGACACTTTAGAAGAAGTTATAGGTATTAGAAACTCTACTTGTTCGCTTAAAGAATACGGCGTTACTTATAAACAAGTTGACCTTTTACCAAACGGCACTTTCGACTATGAAAATATTAAAAAAGCTATTAACGAAAAAACCAAGTTGGTTACTATTCAACGTTCAAAAGGCTATCAAACACGCCCAACTTTTTCAGTTGAACAAATAGGCGAGTTAATTAGTTTTGTTAAAAGTATAAAACCAAGCGTTATCGTTATGGTAGACAACTGCTACGGCGAATTTGTTGAAAAAATTGAGCCAAGCGACGTTGGTGCTGATATGACGGTTGGTTCACTTATCAAAAATCCAGGTGGTGGCTTAGCGCCTATCGGTGGATATATTTGTGGTAAAAAAGAATATATTGATAGATGTGCTTACCGTTTAACTGCTCCGGGGCTTGGTGCTGAAGTTGGTGCAACTTTAGGCATTTTACCAAAATTATATCAAGGGTTTTTCCTTGCTCCTACGGTAACGGCTGGGGCGTTAAAAGGTGCTATTTTTGCCGCCAACGTATATGAAAAATTAGGTTTTAAGTGCGTTCCTAACGCTACTGAAGATAGATTTGATATTATTCAAGCCGTTGAACTTAAAAACGCTGAAGGAATGTGTGCTTTTTGTAAAGGTATTCAGTCGGCTGCGCCAGTTGATAGTTACGTAACGCCTATTCCTTGGGCTATGCCGGGGTATGATAGCGACGTAATTATGGCTGCAGGCGCGTTCGTTCAAGGTTCTTCAATTGAACTTTCAGCAGACGGACCTATTCGTGAACCTTACGCCGTTTATTTCCAAGGCGGGCTTACTTATGAGCATTGTAAATATGCGTTAAA
>JAGBYC010000186.1 GCA_017628935.1 Clostridia bacterium
CCTGAAGTTCGTTTTTAAAAATATGAAAAAGTATTGTAAACACGATGAAAATAGGGTCTGTGTAAATAACGGTAATTGTGGGGGTTGTGTTTATCACGGTAAGGGTAAACGTAAGCCTAATAAAGACGTTAACTACGTTAAACCACAAACGTCGATTAGCGTTAAAGGTAACGGCGTTAAAAATAACGACCCGTATATTGATTTTAAAGCGTTATATAAAATAGTAATGCGCCTTGGTGTAAAAACCAAAATTAAAAGGTTTTTTAACACGGGTAAAAATAACGCCGTGCTTATTATTAAGCGTGACGGTATAGGCGATTTTGTTTTATTTAAAGACGCTTTTAAAAGGCTACGTGAGTTTTATAAAGATAAAAAGTTAGTAGTTTTAGTAACTAATTACACTAAACCACTTGCCGAATCGTACGGGTATTTTGACGAAGTTATAGCCCTTTCTAAAAGTGATTTTACAACTGAAAATATTTATAAAACGTATAAGCGATTATCAAAATATAAATTCGACGTATTGCTTCACCCAACTCAACCAAGAAACATTGAAGCCGAAGTGTCTGCGTATTTAGTAAACGCTAAAGTTAAAATAGCGTCACGTGGAGAAAACGGCGCTCATACACCTAAAACTAAAGCCAAGTTTGACACTATTTACGACACTCTTATTGAAACGGGCAACGAAAATATGACGCTTATTCAAACGGCTAATTTCTTGCGTGGAATAGGTGTAAGTGATTATAAAATATCTTTACCAAGGCTTACCTCTACCGTAGAATTTAAAATGTTTTTACCTAAAAACTATTTCGTAATTTTTATGGGTGGCAGTATTTATAATAAACTTTGGCCGGCAGAAAGATTTTATCAAGTTGCTAAACATATTCAAAGTAAAACTGGTTACGACGTAGTTTTATGTGGCACGAAAGAAGACGTAGGCGAATTAGAAATTTTCAAAAGTCAAGGCGATTTGAATTTTTATTCGTATATAAATAAAACGTCGCTTTTAGAACTTGTTGATATATTATCAAAAGCAAAATTAGTAGTTAGTAACGATACCAGCGCCGTTCATATAGCAAATGCGTTGGGTGTTAAGTCGGTGGCTATTAAAGGGCAGTTTTCGGGTAGTAAATTTTATCCGTACGTAGCCGAAGTAGTTAACAAGGGCGATATTTATCCTAACTACGTTGAAATTGAAAGGCATTGTAGTTGGTGCACCCTTAAAGGTAAACCGTATCACTGCATAGGTGGTAATTATTTTGCCGATAAAAAACTTAAGTGCGTATTAGATATTCCACTTGAAAAGGTTATTGAAAAGATAGATGAAATTCTTTAAAGGAGAAATTTATGGCTAACATAATGTTAACGGATATATGTAATTTACGTTGTCCGTACTGCTTTGCAAACGAATTTGTAAACAAAAGCGCAAACGAAATTAGCATTGAAAATTTTAAAAGAGCGTTAGATTTTATAGCAACCGAACCAAACGCTAAACTTGGTTTAATAGGTGGCGAACCTACTATACATACTCAGTTTGCTGAACTTTTAAAAATAGTTATTTCAGACCCTAGATATAAAGACGTAGTTTTATTTACTAACGGCGTTAAGTTTGAAGAGTTTGCTAACGAATTATCGCACCCTAAATTCCATATTTTATTAAACTGTAACTCGCCTAAAGATATAGGCCAAAAAGCGTTTGATAAAATGGTGGCGAATTTAGACCTTATGGTAAACAAATACTATATGGACGATAGGGTTACTTTAGGTATTAATATTTATAAGCCTGATTTCGACTTTGATTATATTTTAGAACTTTTAAAGAAATATAATTTCCAACGCGTTCGTATGTCTATTACCGTACCTAACACAAGCGAAAAACGTGATTTTAACGTTAAAGATTATTTTTCATCAATTAAACCACGCTTTAAAGAATTTATTTATGCTACGTTGTCTAACGATATTATGCCAACGTACGACTGTAATAAAATGCCTACTTGCGTGCTTACTGAAAAGGAAATGATGGAGTTTAACGAATTGATTACGAAGCGCCAACGCGACCGTGAAATGCGTCGTCTTCCACCACTTCCCATGCCACACGTTTCTTCTGCTATCAATACTGACGTTGTTAATTGCGCGCCAGTAGTTGATATTCGCCAAGATTTAACTGCCGTAAGATGTTTCGGCTTGTCTGATTGCACTAAGGTTAAAATTTCTGACTTCAAGTCGCTTCCTGACCTTCGCAATTACTATATGAACGAAATTGACCATTACGCGTTTAAGTTTGGTATTGATAACGAATGTGAAAACTGTTATCGTAGAAAAACCTTACGTTGTACGGGTGCTTGTATTGCTTTTAAAATTGCTGAAATTTTAGATTATAAAAAGAAACACGGAAGTTATATTAAAGGAGTTAGAGATGAAAAGTAATTTATCTCTTAGAAAAGTTAATTTAAAAACTGATATTGAAGAACTTTTCGATATTATGATAAACGGCAAAGACCAAATGCTTTTTCACGGTAGAGTGCAATTTAACTACTTAGCCGATTTTGAAAGATGGTTTACCGATAACTTGTCACGCTACTATCACGATTTTTACGTGGTTTATGATGACGCTAATAAAAAGATAGCCGGCTACGTGTATTCGTACGAATACCGTTCATACGACGGGCATTGTAAAGTTTGCACGGTATTAACTGAAACTTACCGTCAAGTTGGTATGGGCGCTTTAGTTGGATTACGCTTTTTAAAAGAATTATTTACAAATTATCCTATTAGAAAGGTGTATCTTGATATTTATAACTACAATAAACAAAGTTTAATGTCTAATTTAGATGCAGGCTTTAAAGAAGAAGGTTGTTTAAAAAATTTCCGATACGACAACGGCGAGTATCACGATATGCATATACTTTCGCTTACGCGTGAAACTTTTTACGAAAAATATAGGGGCATAATTGATGAACTTTAAAAACTATCCCGATTACGAATTAGAAATAACTAATTCTTACATAGAACTTTTTAATAGAATTGAAAAATTTGGCGACGATATCGCTTTTAACGATAACGGCGTTGAAATTTCTTACGCTAAATTTACTAGCGATATTAAAAAGGTATCAGCGTATTTTAAATCAACTCGCGAATTTTACGTTATTAACTGTGCTAACAAGTACAACTACGTTTTAGCGTATTTTTCGGTTGTTTTAAGTGACAATATTGCTTGCGTTCAATCGTATTCAAACGAAGTTTTTACGGCGTTTAAAGGGTTTAACATAAAAAAGGTTATTACTGACGACGTTGTTAGTTTAGCCCTTAGCGAAGGGGAAGGCAAAAACGGTATTAAATATGACGCTAATATTAACGATATTTGTACCGTGCTTTGTAGTTCAGGCACAACTAATAACCCTAAAGCCGTAGCGTTATCGCAATACATTATGTTACACGACCTTATGTGTGGTATGCAAAAATTCTTGTATTACGATAAAGGTAGATTTGTAAATATTTTACCTTATTCGCACGCGTTTGGTATTTGCTGTGACCTTTGTGGACCACTTCATTCGCGTTCCACTATTTGTTTTGCTTATAGTCCTATGGACTTTTTAAGTAAACTTCCTACCTTTAATCCAACCACCTTAAATATTACGCCGGCACTTATTAAAGTAATTGCTATGCAAATAGCACTTGTTGGCAAAAAAGAGGCAATAGTTGGGTCTTCGCTTAAAAAAGTGCTTAGTGGTGGTGCAGGAACTCCCGTTAGTTTATGTGAAAAAATGGCTGAATACGGTATAGGCGTTTACGGTTGTTACGGGCTTAGTGAGGGTGGACCTTGCGTTGCTGTTAACCGTGATAATTATAATAAATACGGTTCGGCAGGCGTGATGCTTAACTGTTGCACTCCTACCTTTGAAGAAACGGGTGAAATAGTTTTACACGGCGACAATATTATGCTTGGCTATTTAAACGAAGACGGAACTTTAACAAACCCAGCAAACAAAACTTTTTATACGGGTGATGTTGGGTATTTAGACGACGACGGGTTTATTTATATTGAAGGTAGAATTGACGATACCATCGTGTTTGACGACGGAACTAAACTTATGCCTAACGCATTAGAGGGCGAAATAAATAAAATTGACGGAGTTAACGAAAGCGTTGTTTATTATAAAAACAGTAAACTCCACGCCGAAGTAGTAGTTTTAAAAGAAGAATATATCAGCGCCGTTAAAAGCGTGTTGCAAAAAAATTCCTTTTTAGGTTGTAGGCTTAACGTGGTTAACGTTAGTATCGAACCACTTAAGAAAAACGCTCTTGGAAAGGTTAGCAGAAAAGATTATTTAAAGGTATAATATGGATAGTAAGTTTTTAGAAATTTTAAAAAACAATGCAGTTGAAGGCGTAGAAATTACGTTAGAATCAAACTTGTTTGAAGACTTAGGCATTTCTTCGCTTGGTATGTTTAACGTTATTTATGAAATTGAAAACGAAATGGGCGTTAGAGTTAACGTTATGGATTTAATTAACGTTAAAACTGTTGAACAATTATACCAAAAAATTAAAGGATAAAATGTTATAGGGGTACTATGCGTATCCCTTTATTTACGGTTATGAGTGATTTAAATAATATTAAAAACAAAATACAATCTAAAACGGCGTTCGTTATAGGCGACGCGATTTTAGACTGCCAAATTTTAGGCAAGTTCACTCATAAGTCGGCAGAGGCTAACGTAAACGTTTATTTTGAAGAAGACGTTAGTTATATAGTAGGTGGTGCTGGTAACGTTGCGCTAAACTTAATAGAGGCTAACCAAAAAGTTAAATTTTGCTCTGTTATAGGTAGCGATAATTACGGTAAAATTTTAACCAAGCTTTTAAATAAAAAGGGAATTGACACTTCACTTTTAGTTTTAGACGATAATAGAAAAACCACCCTTAAAACAAGATATTTTGTTGACGACACTCAAGTTTTTAGAAGTGACAACGAAGATGTTTTTGATATTTCTACGGACGTTGAAAACGCCCTAATTGATATATGTAAAAAAGAAATTCCACTTTCTAATATCGTAGTTATTTCTGACTATGCTAAGGGCGTTATAACTTATTCGCTTATTGAAAAAATAGTTGAAATAGCCACTAATAGTGGGGTTAAAACCGTTGTTGACCCTAAAACTTGTGACTTTACTAAATATAAAAACTGTACGTATATAAAGCCTAATTTAAAAGAATTTACCGAAATGAAAGCGTACGGTAATTTTGATGGCAAAATTGAAAACGTTGCTTTAGATATTATAAACAAAAACGGTAACGACGGCATTATTATAACCCTTGGCAAAAAGGGTATGACGGCAGTTGACAAGTCAGGCAAGGCGTTTTCAGTTGACGGTATTGACTGTAACGTGGTTGACGTTTGTGGCGCAGGTGACACGGCACTTGCTTACGTCGTAACGGGGGTTGTAAACGGTTTTAGTTTAGATAACGTTATTAGTTTAGCAAACAAGGCGTCAAGCGTTAAACTTGCTACTAAAGGCGCGTATGCAGTAAACGTTAATAGCGTTATAAGTCCACTTAAAAAAGTAGTTGATATCAATAACGTTAACTTACTTAAAGCAACCCTTAACGGCAAGAAAGTAGTGTTTACAAACGGTTGTTTTGATATTATACATAAAGGCCACGTAGAGTGTCTTAAAAAGGCGTCTAAACTTGGCGACGTGTTAGTAGTTGGCGTTAATAGTGACAAATCGGTTAAACGCTTAAAAGGTAACGACCGTCCGTTTAATTTAATTGATAGTAGAGTTTCAGTTTTAAGCGCGTTTTCTTTCGTTGACTACGTAGTTGTGTTTGATGAAGATACGCCGTATAACCTTATTAAAGCACTTAGTCCAGACGTTTTAGTTAAAGGTGACGAATACGCTAACACGCAAGTGGTTGGACAAGATATAGTTGAAAATAATGGTGGCAAAGTAGTTTTTATTGAAATGGAAGAAGGCTATTCTACCACTAACGTAGCAAATAAAATTTATGTTAATAAAAAGTAATAAGTGCGTTTTTTTAGACCGTGACGGCACTATTATTGAAGATGGCGAATACGCCGTTGATATAAGTAAAATGGTGCTTAAACCTGACGCTGTAAATAGCCTTAAAAGATTGCAAAACGAAGGATATTTACTAATAATAATTACTAATCAGTCGGGCGTGGCGCGTGGTTATTTTACTGAAAAAGACGTTCAAAAATTTAATAATTATTTAGTTAACGTGTTAAAAGATAACGGCGTTGAAATTGCTAAAGTTTATTATTGTCCTCATTTAAAGGGTGCAGATAATAAGGCGTATGACGTTGATTGCGATTGTCGCAAACCTAAACTTGGTATGTTTTTACGTGCCGTTAACGACTATGATATCGACCTTACTAAAAGTTACGCGATAGGCGACAAGGTTAGAGATTTAGCAATTTGTGGTGAAAACGGTTGCCGTGGGTTTTTGCTTAGTAATACGGGTAGCGATAGTGAGTATATTAAGGTTGTTTCGTCGTTAACTACGTGCGCTGATATAATTACGGGGGTTAAAGTATGAAAGTTATTTTAACCGGTGGCGCAGGCTTTATAGGTAGTTGTTTTTTAAAAACGCTAAACGATATGGGCGTTACTAACGTTATAGTTGTTGATAATATAAATAGTGAAGATAAAACGCAAAACTTAAAAAACAAAAAGTATTTAGCCTATTACGATAAAACGGAATTTTTATCAAAGTTAAACGAAATTAGTGGCGTAACGCATATCGTTCATTTAGGTGCTTGTTCTTCTACTACTGAAACTAACGTAGAGTATTTATATAAAAACAACGTTGAATACGGTATTAGTTTATACGAATACGCTTTAAAAGTTGGGGCAAGTTTTATATACGCAAGTTCAGCCGCCACCTACGGTTTAGGCGAGCGTGGATTTAGCGATAAATTATTGCCCGAAGAACTTACTCCACTTAACCCATACGGTGTTAGTAAAAATTTGTTTGATAAATTTATTTATAGTAAAACTACTAAGCCTAAACAAGTTGTTGGTTTAAAGTTTTTTAACGTTTATGGACCTAA
>JAGBYC010000187.1 GCA_017628935.1 Clostridia bacterium
AGTTACTTAAATAAAACAATATAGTAAATCCCAATGGGGAAGTGGACGGCAAGATCAAGCTTTACGACGGACGTACTGGCGAGCCCTTTGAAAATAGGGTAACCGGAGGTCAGATGTACATGATTAAGCTCCACCACCTCGTTGACGATAAAATCCACGCTCGTTCAACTGGTCCATACTCACTTTTAACACAACAACCACTCGGCGGTAAAGCGCAATTCGGTGGTCAACGTTTTGGTGAAATGGAAGTTTGGGCACTTGAAGCATACGGCGCTGCTCATATTCTTCAAGAAATGCTTACCGTTAAATCAGACGACGTTGTGGGCAGACTTAAAACTTACGACGCTATCGTTAGTGGCGACCGTGTAAGCGAAGCAGGTATTCCTGAATCGTTTAAAGTACTTCTTAAAGAATTACAAGCTTGCGGTCTTGATATGAAAGTTCTTACTGAAAATAACGAAGAAATTTCACTTAAAGAACTCACAGAAGAAAACGTTGAAGCACCACAAGCAGGTTCGGCTAACAAAGATATGGCAGACGAAGTTGAAATCGACTTCGACGACGTTGGCGAAAACATCTTCGAAGACGGCGACGATATCTTTAACGACGATCTTGATGCTTTTGATAGCGACGACGAATTTAGAAGTAGCGACTTGTTCGACGATTTTGACGACGTTGACGATTTTAGCGATTTCGATGACGACGAAATGTAAGAGAGGTAAAATAAATGTTTGAACTTAACAATTTCGACTCAATTCAAATAGGCGTTGCTTCGCCCGAAAAAATTAGACAATGGTCTTACGGCGAAGTAACAAAGCCCGAAACTCTTAATTACAGAACTCAAAAACCTGAAAAAGAAGGTTTATTCTGCGAAAGAATTTTCGGACCTACTAAAGATTACGAGTGCCATTGTGGTAAATACAAAAGAATAAGATACGCAGGTATTACTTGTGATAAATGTGGCGTTGAAGTTACAAAATCAAAAGTAAGACGTGAAAGAATGGGTCACATTGAACTTGCTGCCCCTGTTTCACACATTTGGTATTTTAAAGGTATTCCATCAAAAATTGCGCTTGTTCTCGATATGCCTCCAAAACAACTTGAACCTGTAATTTATTTTGCAAACTACGTTGTTTTAGATGCAAGCGAACTTAAAAAATTCCACAAAGAAGATATCATTGAACAAATCGACGATATTACTGAACGTCGCACTATTATAATAAGGAAAGAAGGCGTTGAAGAACCTATCAACGAATTCGTGTTCACTTATAACCCAAGAATTGAAAGCCAAAAACAAGAATCTATTGAAACAGAACGCCTTGTTGACGCTTGTCTTTCTCTTGAATATAAAGACGTTATTACCGACACTCAATACACCGACGTTAAAAACATTTTAGGTGATGATTGCGGTCTTAAAGTTGGTATGGGTGCTGAAGCAATTAAAGAACTTTTAATGGCTGTTGACCTTGAAAAAGAATCAAAAGAACTTAAAGAAATTATTGCAACTAACCCATCTTCACAAAAGAAAACTAAAGCAAGTAAACGTCTTGTAGTTATCGAAGCGTTTAGACAATCTAACACTCGTCCTGAATGGATGATTTTAGACGTTCTTCCTGTAATTCCACCTGATTTACGTCCTATGGTACAATTAGACGGTGGTAGATTTGCTACAAGCGACCTTAACGATTTATATCGTCGCGTAATTACAAGAAACCAACGTTTACGTAAATTTATCGACCTTAACTCACCAGAAGTTATTATCCGTGCTGAAAAACGTATGTTACAAGAAGCCGTTGACGCGCTTATTGATAACGGTAAACACGGTAAAGCGGTAACTGGTGCAGGTGGTAGAGATTTAAAATCACTTTCTGCATTCCTTCGTGGTAAACAAGGTCGTTTCCGTATGAACTTACTTGGTAAGCGTGTTGACTATTCTGGTCGTTCGGTTATCGTAGTAGGTCCTGAACTTAAAATTTATCAATGCGGTCTTCCTAAAGAAATGGCAGTTGAACTTTTCAAACCTTTCGTAATGCGTGAACTTGTTGCGAACGGTACTTGCCATAATATTAAGAGCGCTAAACGTACGGTAGAAAGAATGAAACCGTGCGTATGGGATATTTTAGAAAATATTATTAAAGACCATCCAGTTCTTTTAAACCGTGCTCCTACGCTTCACAGACTTTCTATTCAAGCGTTCGAACCAGTTTTAATTGAAGGTAGAGCTATTAAACTTCACCCACTTGTTTGTGGCGCGTTCAACGCCGACTTCGACGGTGACCAAATGGCTGTACACGTTCCACTTAGCGAAGAAGCGCAAGCAGAAGCACGTTTCTTAATGCTTTCTTCAAACAACATTTTAAAACTTTCTGACGGTAAACCTGTTATGTCGCCTACGCAAGATATGGTACTTGGTTGCTACTATCTTACTATCGACAGAAGAAAAGAAGGTTTCTACTACGGTGACAACGCTCACGTTGAATTCGTAGAACGCGACGGTAAGTTCTTAATTATTGAAGCTAACAAGGGTAAAAAAGCAAAAGCAGAAGTTATTCGTGAAACTTTCACTGCAAGCAACGTTGTAACTAGATACGACGGTGTTATTGAAAGTTGCACTTTAACAAGCGACGCTACTGGCAAAGTTATTGAAAACGTTAAGCGTTACTACGCGCCTGCGTATATATCTAAGGAAGAAGCGTTACTTGCTTACCAAACTAAACAACTTCACCTTCAAGACGAAATTAGGGTACGTCGTACCGTAACTACTCCAGACGGTGAAACTGTTACTGGTATTACTAAAACTACTTGCGGTAGAATTATCTTCAACGAAGAAATTCCTCAAGATCTTGGTTTTACAAAGCGTGAAACTAAAGAAGATTACTTAAAATTTGAAATTTACAAACTTGTTACTAAGGGCGACCTTAAAAAGATTGTTGACGCATGCTTTA
>JAGBYC010000188.1 GCA_017628935.1 Clostridia bacterium
GAAACGGTGGTTGGTGCAAACCGTAGCAATTTCCTTTTACTGTAACTTCTGAGTTGAAAGGAAGAAAGATTTTATATCAAGTAGAACCTTTTCGCAATCGTAGCGTTAAAACGAAGGCTTTTGCCTAAAGCGGTAACGGGGTTTTCCGTTGCAATTTGAGTGGTACCGCGGGTTTAAATTTCACCCGTCTCAAGATTTTACTTGAGACGGGTTTTTCATACCGTCTCGCAGGAGGTTTAAATGAATTCTACAACAGGTCTTGAATTTAAAATTCAAGAAATGGCGCAACGTATTAAAACGTTACGTGAAATAATCGGCTTATCAACTGAAGATATGGCTTTAAAAACGGGCGTTACTGAGGCCGAATATATCGCTTGCGAAAGTGGTAATAGCGACCTTAACTTCGCTTTTTTATATCGTTGCGCTCAAGCGCTTAACGTTGACGTTACTGCTATCGTTGACGGTACAAGCCCACGTCTTGCAGGTTACACGGTAACGCGTAAAGGCGAAGGTCAACAAATACAAAAGGCGCACGGTATGACGTATTTTAACTTAGCGTCATCGTTTAAAAACCGTATTGCCGAACCACTTTACGTTATTTCTGAATACAACGAATCAGCGCAAAATAAAGAAATTGAACTTACTACTCACCAAGGTCAAGAATGCGACATTGTTATTTCGGGCGCACTTAAAATTCAAGTAGGTAACCACGTTGAAGTTTTACGCGAAGGCGACAGCATTTATTACGACAGTTCTACCCCACACGGTATGATTGCAACTGATAATCAAGACTGTATTTTCTACGCTATCGTTTTAAACCCAGCGCACGAATCTATTTCAACGCTTATTCACGCTGGCAATAAAGAATACGCACCTAAACAAGCAGTTAAGCACTCTACTGCTGGTAAACGCGTTTGGAACGATTTTGTTATACCGGTTGAAGATGAAAACGGCGCACTTAAGTCAATTTCGTTTAAAAATGAAGACAATTTCAATATTGCGTTTGACGTTGTTGACCGTTTAGGTAGAGAAAAGCCAGACAAAATTGCTATGGTACATATTGCAAAAGACTTTACTGAAAGAAAGTTCACTTTTGCTGATATCAAGCGCGCGTCGTCACAAACGGCTAACTACTTTAAGTCGCTTGGCATTAAAAAAGGCGACAAAGTAATGCTTATATTAAAACGCCACTATCAATTCTGGTTTGCCATGATAGCGCTTCACAAATTAGGCGCTGTTGCAATTCCTGCAACTAACCAGCTTAAAGAACACGATATTACTTACCGTTTAAACAAAGCTGGCGTTAAAATGGTTATTTGTACTGCAGACGACGGCGTTGCTAACGAAGTAGATAAAGCGTCAGTTCACGCTCCTACCCTTCAAACTAAACTTATTGTAAACGGCGAACGTGAAGGTTGGAGAAATTTTGACGAAGAATATTCACTTTACACCGGTAAGTTTGCTCGCACGGAAGAAAGCCCTAAAGGTGACGACCTTATGCTTATGTACTTTACGTCGGGCACTACTGGTAACCCTAAAGTTGCTATGCACAACTTTAAATATCCGTTAGGCCACTTTATTACGGCAAGATACTGGCACGCAGTTAACCCAGAAGGTTTACACTTTAGTATTTCTGATACTGGTTGGGCTAAAGCAGCGTGGGGTAAACTTTAAGTTCAATGGCTTAACGAAGCAGGCATTTTCGTTTACGACTTTGATAGATTTGACGCTAACGATATTATGCCTATGTTTGCTAAGCATAAAATTACTACTTTCTGCGCTCCACCTACTATGCTTAGACTTATGATTAAGCAAGACTTATCACGCTTTGACTTATCGTCGGTTGAACATATGACTACGGCTGGCGAAGCGCTTAACCCTGAAGTTTTCCGTCAATTTGAAAAGGCTACGGGCTTACAAATTATGGAAGGCTTTGGTCAAACTGAAACTACCGTTGCCGTTGCTAACCTTATAGGTGACACACCAAGACTTGGTAGTATGGGTAAATCAGTTCCACTTTACAACATTAAACTTGTTGATAGTAACGATAAAGAAGTACCTGTTGGTGAAACGGGCGAAATAGTTATTGATATTTCAAAAGGCAACCCTTGTGGTTTAACTATCGGCTACTACGACGATGAAGAAAAAACTAACGAAGTACGTCACGACGGGCTTTACCATACCGGCTATACTGCTTGGAAAGATGATGACGGTTACTTATGGTACGTTGGCCGTGTAGACGACGTTATTAAATCGTCTGGTTACCGTATCGGTCCGTTTGAAATTGAAAACGTTATTATGGAACTTCCTTACGTATTAGAGTGTGGCGTTTCTGCAATGCCAGACGAAGTACGTGGTCAAGTTGTAAAAGCAAGTATTGTATTAGTTAAGGGCACTAACCCTACTGAAGAACTTAAAAAAGAAATTCAAGACTACGTTAAACAACGTACAGCGCCGTATAAATATCCACGTGTGGTTGTGTTTAGAGATGAACTTCCTAAAACTACAAGTGGTAAAATACAACGCAACAAACTTTAATAAGGTGGTATAAATTATGAAATACGATATCAAAATTTTTAAAACCGAAACTCCTAAACAAAAACCTACTGATGAAAGCAAATTAGGTTTTGGTAAAATTTTTACCGACCATATGTTTATTATGGAATACAATAAAACTGAAGGCTGGCACAATGCAAGAATAGTTCCTTTCGGCCCTATTCCTACCCACCCTGCATCAACCGTTTTACACTACGGTGCTGAAATTTTCGAAGGTATGAAAGCGTATCGTGCAGTTGACGGCACAATTCGTATGTTTAGACCACTTGAAAACGTTAAGCGTTTAAATAACAGTGCTGAACGCCTTTGCTTACCTACTATTGATGAAGAAGGTTGCTTAGATATTTTAAACACTTTAGTTGAACTTGAAAAAGACTGGATTCCTAGTAGCGTTGGTACTTCGTTATATATCCGTCCGTTCATATATGGTAACGACCCACACCTTGGCGTACACGCAGTTAGCAACGCTATGTTCGTTGTAATTTGTTCACCAGTTGGCGCTTACTACGCTCAAGGCATTAACCCAGTTAAAATTGCTATTGAAAGTGAAGACGTGCGCGCCGTTCGTGGTGGTACTGGTTACGCTAAATGTGGTGGTAACTACGCTGCAAGTTTACGTGCTGGCCAACGCGCTGAAGAGAACGGCTACACTCAAGTTTTATGGCTTGACGGCGTTGAAAGAAAATATATTGAAGAAGTTGGCGCAATGAACGTTATGTTCAAAATAGGTGGTAAAATTATTACTCCTATGCTTTCTGGCTCAATTTTACCTGGTATTACAAGAAAATCGTGCATCGAACTTTTAAAAGGTTGGGGCTACGAAGTTGAAGAACGTTTATTCTCTGTTGACGAACTTTTTGAAGCCGCTGAAAACGGTACTTTAGAAGAAGCGTGGGGTACTGGTACTGCTGCAGTAGTATCACCTATCGGTCAACTTTACTACAAAGGCAAAGAATACGTTGTTTCGGGTAACAAAATAGGCGAAGTTACTCAAAAACTTTACGATAACCTTACTGGTATTCAATGGGGTAAGGTTGAAGATGAAAACGGTTGGAGTTATTTAGTTTGTAATGGATAATTACACTCCTAAACGCGTTACGCTATTTGCTGGGCACTACGGTTCGGGCAAAACTAATATTGCAGTTAATTTTGCTTTACAACTTAAAAAAGACGGCTACCCCGTTAAAATAGCCGACCTTGATATAGTTAACCCTTATTTTCGAACCAAAGATAGTGCTGATGAACTTTTAAAAGCGGAAATTCCACTTATTTCGCCTAATTTTGCAAACAGTAACGTTGATTTACCAGCCCTTCCACCTGAAGTATACAGCCTAGTAACCCGTACCGACGCTTACGCCGTTATGGATATAGGTGGCGACGACCGTGGCGCTTACGCCCTTGGTAGATACGCTCCGTATATTTTAGAAGAAAATAATTATGAAATGATTTTCGTTGCAAACTTTTTCCGTCCACTTACAACTAACGTTGACGATGCTATTACCGTTATGCGTGAAATTGAAGATGCCTCAAAAATCAAGTTTACAGCAATTATAAACAACAGTAATTTAGGTAATTTAACTACGGTTGATGACGTTTTAAGTACTTTAAATAAAGCAAACGAACTTTCGTTAAAAACAGGCTTACCACTTATTTTTACTACTATTGACGAAAGAATTTTTAGTGCGGCTAAAGATATTAAAAACGCCTTTAAACTTAAATTACAAAGAAAATACTTTGATATTAAGGAGATTTAATATGGCAAAAGTTACTTTTAACGACGATTTATGTAAAGGCTGTGGTCTTTGCGTAAGCGCCTGCCCTAAAAAAATTATCATTATAGCAAAAAACAAAATTAACGCCAAAGGTCACTCTCCAGCCGAAGTAACTAATCAAGAACAATGTATCGGTTGTGCTTTCTGCGCTACAATGTGTCCTGACTGCGTTATTACGGTAGAGAAATAAGAGGTGTAATATGAGTGATAAAGTTTTAATGAAAGGTAACGAAGCTATTGCCGAAGCCGCTATTAAAGCAGGTTGCATGCATTACTTTGGTTATCCTATTACCCCACAAACTGAAATTGCTGCTTATATGGCTAAACGTATGCCTAAAGTAGGTGGCGTTTTCTTACAAGCTGAAAGTGAAGTTGCCGCAATCAATATGGTTTACGGCGTTGCTGGTGCTGGCTTTAGAGTTATGACTTCTTCTTCAAGCCCTGGCGTTTCACTTAAACAAGAAGGTATTTCGTATATCGCTGGTGCTGACCTTCCTGCACTTATCGTTAACGTTCAACGTGGTGGCCCTGGTCTTGGTGGTATTCAACCATCTCAATCAGACTATTTCCAAGCAACTAAGGGTGGCGGACACGGTGACTATCGCCTTATTGTTGTTGCGCCTGCATCTGTCCAAGAAATGGCTGACCTTACCGTTAAAGCGTTTGATTTAGCCGATAAATATCGCGTACCAAGTATGTTACTTACCGACGGTACTTTAGGTCAAATGATGGAACCTGTTGAATTTAAAGATATTACTGCTAATAGGGTTGAAAAGCCTTGGGCTGTTACTGGTACTAAAGGCGAACGTAAGCACAATATTATTAATAGCTTATACTTAAAGCCTGAAATTTTAGAAAAAACTAACTTCGAACGCTACGAACGTTACAAACAAATTGAAGAAAACGAAGTAATGTACGAAGAATTTATGATGGATGATGCCGAATACTGCGTTGTAGCGTACGGTATTGCGTCACGTATTTCTAAAAACGCCGTTGTTATGGCGCGTGAACAAGGCATTAAAGTTGGTTTAATTCGCCCTATTACTTTATGGCCTTTCCCTTCAAAAGTATTAAACGAAGCGGCTGACAAAGTTAAAGGTTTCGTTTCGGTAGAACTTTCAATGGGTCAAATGATTGAAGACGTACGCTTAGCAACTAACTGCAAAAAACCGGTTATTTTATGCAACCGTTCTGGTGGTATGATTCCTACCCCTGAACAAGTGCTTGAAAGCATTAAAAGTATGATAAAGGAGTAACTATTATGAAAACTGTTTTTGAAAAACCAAAAGCGCTTACTGACGCTCCTTTCCACTACTGCCCTGGTTGTACTCACGGTATTATTCACC
>JAGBYC010000189.1 GCA_017628935.1 Clostridia bacterium
AAAGAACTGCCTAAAAATACAGGGCTTTTGAATTTCGTGAACAATAAGTACACTAACGTACCTACGCCTGCGCCCAACAATGCTGCAGATTGGCTCATTCCAGCATAAATTCCTGCATTGTTTAGCCCTTCGTTCGTGTTAATAATAACAGGAACTACGATTGTTGCTGCTAAAATAGCAAGCACTTGTTGTAAAGCGAAAACTATAGTTTTCCAAAAACCTGGTTTATCGCTTACGTTGTAAGTAAGTTTCATAATAAATCTCCTTTGTATTTATTTAATTTTTTCTTTTGAATATCTACTTAGTAGATATTAGTTTTTGTTATAAAGTTCTACCTTAGTTTCACCGTCAGTTGAGTTAAAGAAAACTGCAACTAATTCTTCGTGCGAAGTAGGAACGTTTTTACCAACGAAGTCAGCCCTAATAGGAAGTTCACGATGCCCTCTATCAATTAAAATAGCAAGTTGAATTGAACTTGGTCTGCCGTGTTTCATAACGGCGTCGATAGCGGCGCGAACAGTTCTGCCAGTATACAAAACGTCGTCACATAAAATAACTTTTTTGCCTTTAAGGTCGGTAGAAATGTTATCACTAACTGCTGGGGTTTCACTAAGTTCGCTTAAATCGTCACGATACAAGGTAATATCAAGTTCTTCAACGGGTAAAGAAACGCCTTCTAAACTTAAAATATTATCACGCAATATTTTAGCAAGTGGAACGCCACGCGTTTTTATACCAACAAGCACAACGTTTTCAATGCCGTTGTTACGTTCTATTATTTCGTGTGAAATTCTTTTAACGGCACGCTCAACTGCCATACCGTCCATAATTAAGGTTTTAAATTTCATAAAAAATGCCGTACAAGTGCACGGCATTAAGTATCGCATAAAAATCAAGTAAATCTTGCCGGTATCACTGTACCAAATTAAAGATTATTTCGTCTTTATAATTATACTATTATATATATTTGATGTCAATAGCGATTTTAAAATTTTTTTACTTTTTTAACTTAGTTAACACGTTTTGAAAATACTCTGGTATAGGAGCGTTAAATTTCATACGTTTTAATAAGGTTGGGTGCGTAAATTCAAGCGATATTGCGTGAAGTAACTGCCCGTTTAAATTAAACTTTTGATTTTTGTAACCGTAAACTGGGTCGCCAACGATAGGGTGACCTATGTGTTTAGCGTGAACGCGTATTTGATGCGTTCTACCCGTTTGAAGTTTAAATTCGCAATAAGTATAGTTTTCAAAGCGTTTTAACACTTTATAATTTGTTATAGCAATTCTACCTGAATTTTTAACAGCCATCATAGTACGGTTACTATCCGACCTACCTATATACGTTTCAATAACGCCTTCGTCGTTTTTCAAAACCCCTTCTAAAAGAGCAACGTAGGTACGATAGCAAGTTTTTTCGGCAATTTGGTTAGCAAGCGAAACGTGTGCCGTATCGTTTTTAGCAACTACTAAAAGACCTGACGTATCTTTATCAATTCTATGTACGATACCTGGGCGAATTACACCGTTAATACCACTTAAACTATCTAAATGATATAAAAGTAAGTTTACCAAAGTATAGCCCTTTACACCGTTACCAGCGTGCACCGTTAAACCTTGTGGTTTGTTAATAACGGCTACGTCGCTATCTTGATAAACTATATCGATAGGCTCGTTAATAGGCTCTAAGTCAAGAAGTTCTGGTTCGGCTTCTTCAATATTAATTACGTCGCCAACCTTTACTTCGTATTTGGCCTTAACCTTTTTGCCTAATACGGTAATTTTACCATCGTCGATAAGTTTTTTAATTTTAGAACGGGAATACGGCAATTCTTCGGCTAAAAAACTATCTATACGCTCTCCACCCGTTTCGGCTATTACCGACTTAATTTCCATTTTCTTCTTCCTTTTTAGTAGGTAATTCGTTAGTGCGTTTTTTAAAAATAGCGTCACTATCTAAAAACAATAAATACACGCAAACCATAATAACGCCAACTACAAGCGCTATATCGGCAACGTTAAAAATTGCAGGAAAAATATTCGTATTATAAAATACGAATATAAAGTCGCGCACCTTATTAAAAATGAAACGGTCAATTAAGTTACCAACTGCCCCACCAAAACAAAGCGCAACTGCAATAGAAAGCCATTTTGACGGAGTTTTCTTTTTAATAATTTCATACGCTACCCATACTAAAATAAGTAAAAGTAAAAGCACGGTAAAAACTTTAAAAAAGGTTTGCGCCCAACTTTCGTTTGATAAAAAACTAAACGCTGCACATTCGTTCCAACTTAACTTAAACTTTAATAATTCAGGTATAATAACGGTATTTACGTTTTGTGATTCAGCGTAAAATTTAGTAATTTGGTCTAACGCCACAACTACTAAAACTACGGCAAGTGATATTAAATAAATAATCATTATTCAGTAACCCCAAGTTCTTTGCAAAGCGCCATAAGGTCAAGGTCTTTTTTAGGATTTAAAACGTCGTCTAAATTAAACGAATTTTCTTCTTCTACTTCTTTAACGGCAGTTTTTGGAGCAAATTCATCAACTAAACGGTATATTTCTTCAACTTTTTGCTTAGCCGAATACGTAGGAGTGTCGTTTTTTTCAACAATTTCGGTAATAAGGGTTGAAATTAAATGAAGTTTACGCGTTTTATCGGTAGGATAATTTTTAACAGCGTCGTTCATAAAAGCGTTAAATTGTTGAGATATAAGCGCTATTTTTTTAAGTTCTGTTTGATAAGCAGTTTCAACGTTATCAATTTTATTTTTTTCGTTTGCCATTATTTAGCGTTTCCTTTTCTAATTTCTTCAAGCATATCTGTTTTAAGTTTTAATAAATTATCAGATAAGTCTACCTTGAAAATGTGTGGAGCGTCGATACGTAAGTATTCGTCCCAGAACGATTCCATTTCAGTTTTAGCGTACGCCGCAATTTCTTTAAGCGTAGGCATTTTATATACAAGTTTACCGTTTTCAACTATTTTTACTGAAAGTTCACGTACTTTATAGTTTGTAAAGGTAGTTTTCTTCCACGTTTCAAGTGGGTGAACGATAGTTAACGGTTTAGTTTCATCGATAACCTCGTTTCTAAACATAATAAGGTCTGCTTCAGCCTTGCCAGTAACCCCGTCGTAAATACGAACGATTTTTTTATCGCCAGGGTTTGTAATTTTTGCGCTGTTGTCAGACACTTTAATTTTAGGGGTAATGCTACCGTCTTCATTAACTACGCCGGCAAGTTTATACACGCCACCAAGCGCAGGCATATCGGCACTTGTTATAAGTTTAGTTCCTATACCCCACGAATTGATTTTTGCGCCTTGAAGTTTAAGCGATTGAACAAGTTTTTCATCTAAATCGCCACTTGCACAAATAACCGTGTCAGGAAATCCTGCTTCGTCAAGCATTTTACGTGCTTTTTTTGTAAGGTACGCTAAGTCGCCACTATCAAGGCGAATACCTAACGGTTTTTTGCCCTTTGCTTTTAATTCTTTAAACACTTTTATAGCATTAGGAATACCACTTCTAAGCGTATCGTATGTATCAACTCATAAAAGCGTAGCGTCTGGGTACGCGTCGGCATATGCTTTAAAGGCGTCGTATTCCGTAGGGAAACTCATAACCCAACTGTGAGCATGAGTACCCGCGATAGGAATATCAAACATTCTGCCTGCTAAAACGTTACTTGTAGAGTTGCAACCACCTATTATTGCTGCTCTTGCACCGTAAATACCAGCATCAGGACCTTGCGCACGACGAAGACCGAACTCCATAACGTTATCGCCTTTAGCCGAATAACATACTTTAGCCGCTTTACTTGCAATTAAAGTTTGGTGGTTTACAATGTTTAAAAGCGCCGTTTCAATAAGTTGCGCTTGCATTATGTTTGCTTTTACCGTAATAATAGGCTCGCCAGGGAAAACGATAGTTCCTTCTGGAACTGAATAAATATCGCCAGTAAACTTAAAGTTTTTTAAGTACGACAAAAATTCGTCGCCAAAAAGATTTTTACTACGTAAATACTCAATATCAGCGTCTTCAAATTTTAAATTTAAAACGTAGTCGATTGCTTGTTCAAGCCCTGCTGCAAGCGAATACGTTATAAGGGCGTTTTGACGGAAAAACAAGTCGAAAATAACAACTTCGTTTTCTTTACCTTCTTTTAGGTATCCGTTCATCATAGTAAGTTGATAAAGGTCGGTAAGTAACGTAAGATTGCGTTCGTTCATAATTCACCTCACGACAAATTATTTTTTAAATGATTTAATTTCTGGCATAGGTTCTTCGCTTAACTTTTCTTCTTCCTTTTTTTCTTGAAGAACTTCGCTATACGATTTAAAGCCTTCTTTTTCATTAGTGCGTTCAACGTAAAGTTTTTTTGCGCTAAATAAAATTACTAAAAGCACGGTAATTAACACAACTGAAATTGCTATAATAAGCGTAACTACCCAGTAAACTTTTGTAAAAATTAACGTGGTAACGATTGCTACGTCTAACAAAATTAAACCTATAGCCTTTTCGTATCCACCCTTACTTACTAAGCCGTAAACGAAAATGATAGCGCCAAAGCCGTAAGTAAATATCATAAACATAATTTCAAACACGGTTAAGTTAGTTTCAATAACGCCGTTTGCTTTTAAAATGCCCATTACTGCGCCAAATACAACTACTAAAATTGCTAAAATTATTGAAACTGAAATAAGTACAACGTTTTTATTTTTCATAATAACCTCCTATTATATAGTGCCGTCGTCTTCTTTATTCGACGACTTTAAAAACTTTGTTTTTAAGTTTTTAAAAAATTCAGGATAATCTTTAATAAGTTTTATAATTAATATTGCTACGCCAGCCATAATTACTAACACCGACGTTAACACTTGTGAACGAATACCTAAAACCATTAAGTTAAATTTAGGGTCTCTAAACGGCTCTAAAATAAGCCTAATTAAACCGTAACCTATAAAATAGGTTGAAACGAAATATCCCTTCGTTTTAGGTTGTGCTTTAAAGTACCATATATACATTATAGCAAACATTATAAAGTTTAAAACACCTTCGATAAAGAACAACGCAACGCGCCACTCACCTTCTGCTGCTATGTACACACCGAAAGGAAAAGTTGCAGTAGTTGCTGCGCCGTAAACTTCTTGATTGAAGAAGTTGCCCCATCTACCCATCATTTGACCTAAAGGTAAAAGTACGCAACC
>JAGBYC010000190.1 GCA_017628935.1 Clostridia bacterium
CGTAGCAACTACGATAGCGCCGTATTCTCTTTCAATGAATTCTTCTTTTTGAGTATAATCAATTGCGTTTACTTGACATTGCATTGCGCAAAGACCACATTTGCCGTTTTTAATTTTGATACATTGTTCAGGGTCAATTACGGCTACGTTTGGAATTGCTTGAGCAAACGGAATATAAATAGCAGGGCGCTTATTTAAACCAAGGTTAAATTCGTTAAGACCTTTCTTAGAAGGACATTTTTGCATACATACGCCACAGCCAGTACATTTCTTTTCATCAACGAAACGCGCTTTACGTTTAATTTTAACTTTGAAATTACCAACGAAACCTTTAACGTCTTCAATTTCGCTGTAAGTCATAATATCAATTTTTTCGTGTTGAGCACAATCTACCATTTTTGGCGTTAAAATACAAGCCGCACAGTCAAGCGTTGGGAACGTCTTGTCAAGTTTAGCCATATTACCACCGATTGTTGGCGATTGTTCAACGATATCTACTTCATAACCTGCTTCTGCGATATCTAAAGCAGATTGAATACCAGCGATACCACCACCGATTACAAGCGCGCGCTTAGTAACTGGGCTTTCGCCTGAAGTAAGTGGAGCGTTAAGACGTAATTTAGCAATAGCAGTTCTTGCTAAAATAATTGCTTTTTCAGTTGCTTCGTCTTTATCTTTATGTATCCACGAAACTTGTTCACGAATATTAGCAATTTCAACCATAAATGGGTTGAGCCCTGCACTTTCTGCAGTTTTTCTAAAAGTTGCTTCGTGCATTCTTGGAGAACAAGAACATACTACGATACCCGTAAGACCGTGTTCTTTAATAGCGTTTCTAATAAGCGCTTGGCCGTTTTCAGAACACATATATTGATAGTTTTCAGAAATAACTACCCCTGGTTCTAATTTTAAAACCTCGGCCACTTTAACTACGTCTACGGTGGCGGCAATATTACTACCGCACCAGCACACAAATACACCAATCTTTTGCATTGTTTTCCTTCCTTTACTTATTTAACTTTCTAAACATACTTACTAAAAGTTGTTGTGGGATAGTTTCATCAATCATTTGAGGGATTTCTTCAGCCTTAATTTTGTTACCACCTTGCGCGCGAATAACTTCTTGGCGAACAGCCTCAATAACTGCTTGTGGAGCAACTCCACGAGGGCATCTTTCAACACAAGCAAAGCAACTTAAACAAGTGTAAAGCGATTTACTTTCTAAAAGTTTATCAATTTTGCCTTGTTCTACGTAAGTTACGAATTGATGTGGCTTAACGTCCATATCAGCGTATGCTGGGCATCTACCTGAACACTTACCGCATTTCATACATTTGCGAGTGTCAGTGCCACTTCTTTCTTTTATAAGTTTGGTTTGTTCTAATTTATCCATAACTTACTCCTTTACACCAAGGGCTTCGGCAAGAAGTTCAGTAAAATATACTACCTTCATTGCTTTTTTGCCGTTTTCGGTAAGATTATACATACAAAGTGGGCAAGCCGTAACAAGCATTTCTGCCCCTTGTTCGTTTGCAGAATTAATAATGTTAGCGCATTTTCTTTCAGCAATTTCTTTATTAGTTGCAGATACGTAAGCACCACAGCATTCGTTTCTAAACGCATATGTAACTGGTGTTGCACCTATTGCTTTAATAAAGTCTTCAATAATAGTAGGGTTTTCAGGGTTATCAAAACTTAATGCGTCTGACGGACGTAAAAGTAAGCAACCGTAGTAAGCACCTATTTTAACGCCTTTTAACGGATTAACAACCTTTTCTTTAATTTTATCAAAGCCAACGTAGTCGCGTAATAATTCTAAGAAGTGAATTACGTCTGTTTCGCCATAATAAGTTGTTTCTAACGCTAAATAATTGTTTGCTTTAAGACGTAAATTTTCGTCTTTTTTCATATCTTCGTTAACACGCTTAATTACGTGGTGGCACGCTGAACATAAAGTTAAAAGTTTGCCATCTTCTTCTTTTGCTTGTGCTAACGTACGAACGGCAGAAAGTTTAGTTGCAACTTCATCTTTTGACACTGGGTAAACAGCACCACAGCATTGCCATTCTTTAAGTTCTTCAAAATTTACGCCAAGAGCCTCTAACGACTTTCTTCCGTAAATATCAAGTTCTTTACCTTTGGTTTTAAGGGTACAACCCGGATAATAACTGAATTTCATTTTTAGTTTCCTTATTTATATTAAACCATTTCTTCTGGGTGGAATACCTTATCAAATTCGTCTTCGGTAAGGAATCCAAGTGATACGCACGCTTCTTTTAAACTAATATTATCTTTGTGCGCTTTTTTAGCCGTTTTTGCAGCGTTTTCATAACCTATATAAGGGTTTAAAGCCGTAACTAACATAAGCGAATTATATAAGTTATGGTTCATTTTTTCTTTATTTGCTTTAATACCTGCAACGCAGTTATCGTTGAACGAAATAATACCGTCGGCAAGTAAACGAACTGATTGTAAGAAGTTATAGATAATTACAGGCATAAATACGTTAAGTTCGAAGTTGCCTTGCGACGCCGCCATACCAACTGCCGTATCGTTACCGATAACTTGAACGGCTACCATTGTGATACTTTCACATTGAGTTGGGTTAACTTTACCTGGCATAATTGATGAGCCTGGTTCGTTTTCAGGAATAAATATTTCGCCTAAACCACAGCGTGGACCAGATGCAAGCCAACGAATATCGTTAGCAATTTTCATAAGGTTTGCAGCAAGTGCTTTTAACGCGCCGTGCGCAAAAACAAGTTCGTCTTTCGAAGTAAGCGAGTGGAATTTGTTTTCAGCAGTAATAAATTTTTTACCTGTTAAGATAGAAACTTCTTCAGCAACGCCTTCAGCAAAACCTTTTGGTGCGTTTAAGCCAGTACCTACTGCAGTACCACCAAGCGCAAGTTCTTTAAGTCCAGGAAGCGCAGCAATAAGCATTTGCTTAGTTTTTTCTATCATATTACGCCAACCGCTAATTTCTTGCGAGAAAGAAACAGGAACGGCGTCTTGAAGGTGTGTTCTACCACTTTTAACAATGCCTTCGTTTTCTTTTTCTAAACGGATAAACGTTTCAATAAGCTTGTCCATTGCTGGAAAAAGTTTATCTTCAATAGCAATAACTGCAGCAATATGCATAGCAGTTGGGAAGGTATCGTTTGAAGATTGACTTTTATTAATGTCGTCGTTAGGGTGTAAAATTTTAGCACCGGCTATTTCGTTGCCACGGTTAGCAATAACTTCGTTAGCGTTCATATTTGATTGTGTGCCAGAACCGGTTTGCCATACAACGAGTGGGAAGTGGCCGTAAAGTTCGCCAGAAATAACTTCGTCACACGCTTTTTCAATAGCAACAAGTTTTTCGTCACTTATTTTACCAAGTTTAGCGTTTGCGCGTGCAGCCGCTTTTTTAAGTATACCAAAAGCGTGAGTAATTTCACGTGGCATAATTTCGCCACCGATTTTAAAGTTTTCTTTACTTCTTTGAGTTTGAGCAGCCCAGTATCTATCTGCTGGAACTTTCATTTCGCCCATCGTGTCTTTTTCAATACGATATTCCATTTTATAATTTCCTTTTATTTTATTTTATTTTAAGGTTTTGTTTTAACTTAAGGTGATGAGTTAATTTTTTGCGAAGTAATAGCGCATCAAACACAAGTAATACGAAGGTAAATGCCCGCAAACAATACTTGCCGTATTGTTAAGGGTTTTACCAATGTAGTACGCCGTGTTTCAGGCGTTAGTAACCGCATAAAAATTAACGAAGAACCTTATAAATTAACTTGGCGTATAACTTCTTTCATAGCGTTTGCTGATGCAATTAATTTTTCGGTTTCTTCAGTTGTTAAAGTTGGGGTTAAAGTTGTAACGATACCGTTTTGACCGATAACGGTTGGTATTGATACGCAAACGTCACTAATTCCGTATTCGCCTTTTAATAAAACTGATACGCAAAGCACGCTGTTTACTTTTTGATATAAGCATTTACAAATATCAACTACGGCAGCGGCAACGCCGTTATAAGTAGCGCCCTTTCTTGCAATAATAACACCACCAGACTTTCTTACGTATTCAACAATTTCGTCACGGCTGTAATCTTTAGGAGCGTCTGCTTTGTGAGTGATAACTTTAGCGTATTCGTCAACGTGAACGCCACCGATACGAACTTGTGACCAAGGAATAAACGAAGTATCACCGTGTTCGCCTAATACGTTAGCGTCAACTTGAGATGGAACTACGTTATAAATTTCAGAAAGACGAGTTCTTAAACGTGCAGTATCAAGGCTAGTACCTGAACCGATAATATGGTCGGTTGGAATACCAGACGCTTTATGGAAAGCATAAGTTAACACGTCAACAGGGTTTGCAAC
>JAGBYC010000191.1 GCA_017628935.1 Clostridia bacterium
AACGAAACTACCGCTTGCAGCAGCGTGGTCAATACCACCTGGTTCAAAGTCAACGCCTTCAACGCCCCAACGCATTGGCCAGTCTACTTTCCAAACAAGTTTAATCATATGATAATCGCGAATTTTAACGGTGTGTTCGTTACCACACTTACATTTGTAAGTGATTTCTTCACCGTCTTCACTTGACGCGATAACTTTAGTAGTGTCTTTTTTACATACGTTACAGTAAACGTTAAGCGGATAGTACGATTCACGTTCACCTTCGTCGCTATCTTGAGTTTTATAATCCATTAAAACGTCGTAAATTTCTTTACGTTTTTTAATAGCGTTAATTATACCTTCGGTATACCAACCGTTCATATAATTTTTTGCTTGATAACGATAGTCAACGTCGATGCCCATTTCTTCAAGAGATTTTTCAAACTCTTTTTCGTTATATTCAGCGTATGAAGAATATTTGCCGTGTGGGTCTGGTATAAGCGCGTATGGCATACCTAAATATTTATCAAAATCAGGGGCGATTTTCGCGATATTCGACGGAACTTTTCTTAAACGGTCAAATTCATCCCACGAAAATAATAAACGCGCTTTTTTACCCATTTTACGTAATGCACGCACTACGTAGTAACTTGTAGCAACGTCACGGAAGTTACCGATATGAACAGAGCCTGACGGACTTATGCCCGCAGCACAAACGTATTCTTCTTTATTAGGGTTTCTTTGAATTAATTCTTCTGCTAACTTTTCAGCCCAATGCATAGTTTACCTCTTTTATGTGTTTAGCCATTTTTCAAAGGCGATAGATATTTCTTCAGCTGTTTGTTCTGGCGTTTGACCGTCAGTATTAACAACAAGTTTGTAATTTGATAAGTCAGTTATGTCAAGCCCGTAAAATTCTTTATAACGCAAACTTTCACTTTCACGCCTTGACGTTAACTTTTTAACGGCATCTTCAATAGACGCGTATTGTTCCGTTTCACGATTAGCGCTAATAATACGTTTTGCAGCAATTTCAACGTTAACCGTCATATAAACTGAAAACGAACTTGGCACAAAGTGCCACGCTAAACGACTATCGAAAATATAATTGCCGTTTTTAACTTCGTATTCACGAAGTTTATCGTCTAAAATTTTATCGTATTCAGGGTGACTTTCCATATACTTGTTAAAAGCAACGGTATCCATACCCATTTCAGTTGCCATATCGCGTTGAATTTGCCCGATTGACACCTTTTCTAAGGAATATTTTTTGGCTAAAATAGCACCTACCGTACTTTTACCACTACCAAGGTCGCCCGCTAATGAAATTTTTAAGTTTTTCATACAAACCCCTAAGAATTAGTAATTATTTATATACTATAAAGTATATTTAACGTTTTGTCAACTTAAATAACCTATTATTATTTTAACTTATTGTACGGGCAAACGCTTATGCATATTCCACAAACCGAACCCCTACCTATATCGTTATACGTCTTCATATGCTTACTACATTTTTCTGCAGAGAAAAAATCTTCCCTTTGCATACCCTCAGTATAAACGATACCACTAATTGCGCCTGACGGACACGCTTTTACACAATTTTCGCACGACCCACAGCCGTTTTCTATAATAGGATTTTCTGCTTTAAGTGGCATATTTGTAAGCACCGTAACAAGCCTTACCTTCGAGCCGTATTTTTTACTTATAAATAATCCGCTTTTACCTATAAAACCAAGCCCCGAAAGTCTTGCCCCTATCTTGTGTGAAAATAAACCACGGTATGAAGACTTATCGTCGGCAGTTGATTGCGACGCACCTATCGGCATTGCTAAATAACCTAAATTTTCAACGTAAGCGCAAACCTTAAAAGCAATTTCATCAAGCATAGCGTTTGCAGTGCGATATGCGTGAAAATAACTAATGGTAGGCTTACCGTTTATAGACTGCAAAACAGCGTCGGGAAGTTTTAGCATAACCGTTACGGCGTATGGTAAATTTTGCCCGTATGGTGATGGTAAATTATGAGCAGAAAAGCCAACCTCACTTGCACCTAAACCTAATATGTAATTTTTTAATTCAAGTTGATTTTCCATAATTTAACAAATTTAAAAACCTAAGGTTTTATCGGCAATTTTAAAGTTTTTTATATTTCGTAAATAATGGTAACAGGCCCGTCGTTTTCTTGTAAAATTTTCATATCTGCGCCAAAAATTCCTTTCTTTGTAGGCACGCCGTTTTCAATCAATTTTTGTGAAAAATAATCGTATAATTCACTTGCCTTTGAAGGCTCTTCAGCATCAGTATAACCTGGCCTATTTCCGTGAGAAACGTCAGCGTATAAAGTAAATTGCGATACGCTTAAAATTTCGCCACCAACGTCTAAAACCGATTTATTCATTTTACCGTTTTCGTCATTAAAAACGCGTAGTTTAGAAATTTTACTTGCAAGAAAATCAGCCTTTTCTTTAGTATCGCCTTTACCTACGCCAAAATAGACGACTAACCCGCCGTCTATTTGAGAAATTAGTTTGCCGTCAACTTTTAAGTTGGCGTTTTTTACACGTTGAACTACTGCTTTCATACTATTGAATAAAAAGTGATGCCGCACCTATAATGCCAGCGTCGTTACCAAGTTTAGCGCATACAATTTCAGGAACAAGCGCGCTTGGGTAACCGTAATTGAATTTTTTACAATATGCTTTAACTTTGTCAACTAAATAGTCGCCTTCTTTAGAAATACCGCCACCGATAATTACAACGTCTGGACGGAAAATATTCATAAAACCCATTAAACTTTCACTTAAATTAGCAACGAATTCGTCAACAACAAGGTTAGCAGTTTCATCACCTTGCTTAGCGCAAGCAAACGAAGTAATGCCGTTTACCTTTTCAATGTCGCCGTCAACAAACGCCCACATATTTGAATTTTTGTTTTCAAGCATCTTTTCTTTAGTGATGCGAATAAGCGCAGTTGCCGATGCGTACTGTTCAATACAGCCATATTTACCACAGCCACATTTAATACCGTTTTGGCGTAAAGTTACGTGGCCTACTTCGGCTACCATACCCTTACCTTGATAAAGTTTTTTATCAATAACGAAACCACCACCAACACCAGTGCCGATAGTAAATAACACGGCGTTGTCGCAACCTTTTGCGCTACCAAATAAAACTTCGCCAAGTGTAGCAACGTCAGCGTCGTTACCTATTTTAACAGGTAAACCTGTTACACCTGAAACGATTTTAGATAATTCTAAGCCAACCCAAGGAATATTTGGAATAAACGCTGCTATACCTTCTTGTGGTTTTACACCACCGGGAGCGCCTATACCAACGCCTTTAATTAAGCATTTATCAATTTTGCTATTTAAAATAAGTTCGTTAACTTTTTCACCTATTTGAATAGCGTGAACTTCTTGCGAATCGTTTTTAGAGGTTACTAATTTATCTCTAAAAATAATATCGCCGTTTTCGTTAACGATACCAAGTTTAATTGACATACCACCTACGTCAACACCAACGTAAAACATATTACACCTAGCCTAAAATATTTTTTTCTACCAAAATTTCGGTAATTGCTTTTAAATTAGTTTTAATTTTTTTGTACGAACGAAGCGCGTAATAGTAAACTTGATACGCTAAACCTATTTTTTCAACGTCGCCTTCTAATAAATACTTGTTAAACGAATCTAAAACGTAAATAAGTTCTTCTTTATCATCACGCGAAATATGGCTTTGAACGATAGCAAGTTTATCAAGTTCTAAAAGTCTAAAAATATTGCGTTGGAAAACCACTTTATCACCGTTATTTAAAACTGGTTCTGAATACGCGTCGTTACTATGAGTAACGGGGTTAGATGAAACTTCGTTAACGTCGTCGCTAACTGAATCTTCGGTAGATATAGAAGTTTTAGGTTCAACTTCGCCTTCGCCAACTATTTGAACGCTGTTTATAACTTGCATACCTATTTGATAAGTAAACGACTTGAACGGCAAAATTACCGTTTGACAAAATGCTTTATACCCTGCTTCGTAATTTTTATCAGGCGTGAAATAATCAAGCATGTCGGCAAGTTGAAATCTATTATAGTTAATTTCACGAAGTAACGAATACACGAAAGCAAGCACGTCTGTATCGCGCACCGGCATTTCAAACGACTTAGTTTCGCCGTCGTTAACTAAGCAATTAACGTACGTTTCATAAAAGTCAAAACCGTCGGTAAAATACTTGAATAAGTCTGATAAAAGTTTAGATGAATTTATAACGGTAATTACGTCGTAAATACCACTATTAGCAAAAAGATATTTGCTTTCAATAATACCGTCAACGGCTTTACAAAATTGATTTAAAGATTCTTCACGTGTTCTCATAATAATATAAAAACAACTCCTTAAAAGGCATTTATTGTGTTATTTAATTAAGTATACCACAAAAAGTTGTGCTCGGCAATATTTATTAAAAAAATATTTGCATATTTTATTAATATTTCGTATACTTATTTAACCTGTAAAAAAATACCGTTTTTTTATCTTAACAAAGGAGAAACCCGTGATTAAACAAGACGAATATACCCTTAACAAATTAATACTTTTATTCGTTTTTGATAAAATGGAAATTGCCCTTTCAGAAAACACGGTTATCGATATGTGTTGCTCGTCAAACGAATGGATAAATTATATGCTTTGTAAGCCTGCACTTAACAAACTTATTGACGAATCGTTTATCTATAACGTTGCTCAGTACGGTGACGCTCTTTACCAAATTACGCCCGAAGGTAGATACTGTTTAGCAGAGTTTTACGTTAACATTCCGTCGTCGATACGCGAATCTATTTCAAACTTCGTTAAACTTAATAGAATGCGTTATCGCCGTAAACAAGAATGCACTGCCGACTATTACATGAATAAAGATTCTACCTACACCGTTTATTTAAAAATTCACGATACGGCTAAACCTTTACTTGAACTTAAGTTCAATGTAAGTGATAGAAAAACGGCTAAAAACATTTACAAACAATGGGAAGAAAAGGCTGGTAACTTATACGCCTTAATTTACGATAATTTAGTTGAATAGAGGTTATTATGAATAGTTTTAAAACTCACGGAACTTGTTCACGCCAAATACTTTTTGACGTTACTGACGACGGTATAGTTGAAAACGTTAAATTTATAGGTGGCTGTAACGGTAATTTACAAGGAATTTCAAGTTTAGTTAACGGCAGACCCGTTAAAGAAGTTGTTGAGGCTTTAAAAGGTATTAAATGCCGTAATAACACGTCTTGCCCTGACCAACTTGCAAAAGCGCTTGAACCATACGTAAAATAAAAAAAGCACGGTTTTGCCGTGCTTTTTAATTTTAAATTAAAGTTCCATTTTGTTTAAAAGTTGTTCGTCGTTTTCACGTAATTCTTTAGGAGTAACGATTTGGTCGTAAGTAATATAATAACGCATTGAATTTCTACTATAATAATCAACGAATTTAACAGCGCTGTAAATTACTGCTGAGAAAGGTATTGTGATAATAAGTGAAACGTAGAAAGTTGACGCTGCGCCAAGCACCGTAAGTGAGAAAGTTACTATACCTAAAAATAAGTATGAAATAAATCTTTCCACAACCTGAGTGCCTTTTACGTTTTTGAAGTTTGCTTTTAAGGCTTTAGTAACCTTCATTTTACCACATACCATATTTGGCAACGTTTGCCCTGCGTAAGTTTGGCGAAGCACTACCACTAAAATAACCATAAAAACTATAAGTGGTAAAGCAATAAAGTCGATTAAATATAAAAGTAAAATTGAAATTGCACCTACGATAGAATACATTACTAAATTGTAAATAAGTAATGAAATTAAACGGTATAATCCGTAACTACAAGCGCTTATAAAGTTTTCAAATAAAGTTGTAAAAAAGCTTGCGTGTTGTAAACTTGACATATGTTCGTTTATAAGTACGCCTACGGTATAATCGAAAACACCAAGTAAAAACGAAAGAATAAGCGTTACGATAATTACGCCTACTACCGACCAAACTATTCCTACAACTTTTTGTTGAAATAACGCCGTAAGTGAATTAACGTTTGCAGTAAGCGTTTCGTTAACTGAACTCATAGCCGCTTCAAAAGTGCTTGGGTCTGACGTGAAAAATTTACCTATAATTTCACGAATAGTGTTTAATACGTTTGATACTTCTTGACTTTGAAGCAACGGAAAGATAGTTGCCTTTGCAAGAAAATAACATATTGAAAAACAAATAGCGTAAACGACTAAGCGCACGCATAAAACCTTCATACATAACGTTTTATTTGCAACGGTAATTTTTGCCGCGTTTCTAACCATAACTCACCTATACCTTTTTAAGTATTAAAAAAATGAAATTATTTACTACGTTTATTATACATTATACCTAAAATATTTGCAACCACTTTTTTTAAAGTAGTTTTTACAAAAAAGCGCGCCACGGATTTTTACCGTAGCGCGCCTATTTATTTAGTTTTTATTTTAAATATTTTTCAACGTAAGATGCGTCTTCACCAAGTAATGAAATAAGTTCGTCGTCTTCAATAAAGGCTTTGTATCTAACGTCTTTAGGTAACGAATAAAAATAGTTTAAAACTTCGTTAATCATATTTCTACGATTTATAGTTAACTGGCTTGTTTTATCTTTATTTAAAATTTCGTTACTTTTATTAACTTCTTCAAGCATTTTTGCGTTGATTTCGTCAATTTCTTTACGTTTTTTATCTTCTTTTTCTTTTAAAGAATTTACCCTATCGCTAACTTCAACTGCCTTTTTAAAGTCTAATTCTTTAACGGCGTTAAGATAGTCGGTTTCAGCCTTTTTGATATCGTTTTCAATTTCTTGCAAGTCTTTTTTAAGGTTATTATCAACTGAAATTAAATCGTTAACTTCGTTTTGATTTAATCTATTAACTTGCTCAGAAACAATGCTTGAACGTTGTAAACCACGCTTGATAGCGTCGTTTGACACACCTTCTAACGCTTGATTGTAGTAACCTTCAATTTGGCTTTTTTGCGTTTTTGATTGCTCTTGCAATTTTTCAGCGTCTTTTTGGTAACCTTCAATTTGAGCCGATTTTTTATCGTTTAACGCTTGCTGTTTATCACTATACTCACCGTAAAGTTCGTTTTCGGCAATCTTTTTTAACTCTTCGTCAGAAACGGGCGTATAAACTTTTTCTTCGTACTTAACGTCAGAAATTGAAGAAATTCTTTCTTCTTCGTTTTTATAACTTTTAACGGTATCAATAAATTTTTTATAATCTACCGTATCTTTAGTGTATGTAGGCGTTGACGTTTCTTCGGTTACCTCTTTTTTCTTTTCTTCTTCGTCAGTTTTTTGCTGACTTGCTTTTAATAAATTTTTAATAGTTTCAATAAAACTCATATTACTCCTTTATAACTTTTAACCCACCGTTAAAATGGATTAGCGTTTTATCATTTAATTTTACTATTTCTTTAGCGTGTTTAACTACTACGTTATTACTTACTTTACCGTTTTCAAAATTAAAACTGCGATAGCAAATGCCGTCGAAATAACTAATTAAGTAGCCCGTTTCAGTTTGCGTTATACGATAATTACTTCCTTTAGGAATAGCGTAACTAATTACCGAATTATTAGTTAAATTAAGCCTTGCATAACTTAGGTTATCCACCGTAATAAACGCAGAATTAGT
>JAGBYC010000192.1 GCA_017628935.1 Clostridia bacterium
CATTACAAGAGATGTTAGACGCTAACTTATTAAATTTAGAAACGTAGTTTCTCCCATACTATTAAATTTTAACCAATCAATTTTAAGGAGATACATATATGAATTTTACTTATGCTTTAATAGCGTTACTTTGTTGGAGTGGTTCAGACCTTTTTTCAAAATTAGTTACTAAACAAAACGATAAACTTAGCCACTGGCGTGTTATTTTTGCCGTTGGCGCAATTATGGGCTTACACGCAGTTATTACCTTAATTTGTAGTAACTTTTTAGACCCTGAAACTACTAATCCGTTCATTTTAAGTATTTTATATACTGACTTTGTTCCTAGCGACTTTATTAAATATTTACCAGTTGCTTTCGTTTATTTACTTGCAATGGTAATAGGTTACGCTGGCTTAAGATATATTGAACTTTCAATTTCTTCGCCTATTTGTAACGCATCTGGTTCGTTTGCGCTTATTATTTTAGTTATTTTAAGTGCATTTGGCGTGCTGTGTGAACCAGTTACATTAAACTTTAGTGATATAATTGCAGTAGTATTTTTAACTATCGGTATTGTGGGCTTAGGTTACGTTGAATATAATGAAAGCGACGAAATTAAACTTATGCGTAGCGAAAAAAGTCAATTTAAATACCGTAAAAGTTTTATTGCTATTTTAATTCCTATAATTTACTTAGGGTTAGACGGTTTAGCAACCGTTGGTGACGAACTTTTATGGGATAGAGAAATTTTCGTTAGCGACTATGCTGCAAACACTGCTTTCGAATTTACTTCACTTTGCTTTGCAATTTTTGCTTTCTGCTACGTTAAATTTATTAAAAAGAAGAAATTCTTTATGCTTAACGTTGTTGAAACTGATGAAAACGGTAACGAAATTGAAAAAGCCGTTCCATTTAGCAAACACTTAATTTATGGTGGTATTTTTGAAACGTTTGGTCAAATTTTCTATATGGCAGTAGTTGCCGCTGAAGCAGAGCAATTTTTACCTATGATTTCAGCGTATTGCGTAGTATCGCTTATTTGGGCAAGAATTTTCGTTAAAGAAAAACTTTCTTTAAAACACTATATAACTATATTTATAACCGTAGCAGGTATACTTTTACTTTGCTTAAGTGAGTTATTAGTAGGCTTAGGCATTTTATAAAATTTAGGTGTTAATATGAAAATTGCTGTATTAGGCTGTGGTAGATGGGGTAGTTTTATTACTTGGTATTTATCTACTTTCGGTCACGACGTAGTTGAATGGGGTAGAGAAGACGGAAAATCGTTTTTAGAACTTAAAACTACGGGTAAAAATCAATACGTAAAGTTAAATAGTAACGTAAAATTAACGTCAAACTTAGTAGAGGCTGTAAACGGGGTTGATTTAATAATAGTATCAGTATTAAGCCAGTCGTTACGTCAAGTGTTAACTGAATTATATTCAGTTAGTGATAAAAACGTTCCACTTTTACTTTGTATGAAAGGCTTAGAAACTGAAACGGGTAAACGCCTCAGCGAAATTGCAGTTGAGTGTGGTTTTAATGAAAATAACGTTGCAGTTTGGTTAGGTCCTGGGCATATTCAAGAATTTACTAACGGCAAGCCTAACTGTATGGTTATTGATAGCGCTAATTACGATTTAACCGTGCGTTTAGCAGATAGTTTGCGTACTAATTTAATTAGATTTTATTATGGCGACGATTTAATAGGCAACGAAATAGGCGCTGCGTCAAAAAACGTTATAGGTATCGCTGCAGGTATGCTTGACGGTGGTGGTTATACTGCGCTTAAAGGTTCGCTTATGGCACGTGGCGCGCGTGAAATTTCACGCCTTATTAAAAAAATGGGTGGCAACGAACTTTCTGCTTACGGTTTATGTCATTTAGGCGATTACGAAACTACGTTATTTTCAGACTATTCGCACAACCGTGCTTACGGTATTGCTTACGTTAAGGGCGATAAATTTATAAAATCGGCTGAGGGCGTGGCTACTTGTAAGGCGTTAAAACTTCTTGGCGAAAAATACGGCGAAGAATTGCCTATATGTAACGCCGTTTATAACATTATTTACAATAAAAAAGACCCAAAAGAAACTTTCGACGGTTTATTTGGGCGTAGTTCACGAAAAGAATTTCAATAAAAAAAGTCGTTACGCTTGGTAACGACTTTTATTTATTATTTAGAAAGTTTTGATGCTGCTGCTTTGTCAACAACAATGTAGCAGTTTGGGTGAAGTTGTAATACTGATGCAGGTACGCTTTCAGTTACAGGGCCTTCAACAGTTGCTTTAATAGCGTCTGCTTTATTTTCGCCAGAAGCAAGTAAAAGAATTGATTTTGCGTTCATAACGTTTTTAATGCCCATTGAAATTGCTTGAGTAGGAACTTCATCAATCGAGTTAAAGAAACGCGCGTTGTCTTTAATAGTTCTTTCAGTAAGGTCAACCACGTGAGTTACTGAGCCAAACGGAGTGTTTGGTTCGTTAAAACCGATATGGCCGTTACCACCGATACCTAAAACTTGAATGTCAACGTTAAGTGATGCAAGTTTAGCGTTGTATCTATCGCATTCTGCTTGCATATCTACTGCTTTACCAGAAGGAAGGTCAGTATTAGCAAGGTCAATGTCGATATGATTAAATAAATTATTTCTCATAAATTCAACGTAACTTTGTTCGTCGCCAACGCCTTGACCGATATATTCGTCAAGGTTAACAGATTTTACGTTTTTGTATGAAACTTCGCCTTTAACATAGTCGGCAATCATATTTTTATATAAGCCGATAGGGGTAGAACCCGTTGCTAAACCTAAAATAGCGTCGTTTTTACTAGTAACAACTTGTTTCATAATTTCGTATGCTTTTAAGCTCATGTCGTCGTAATTTTCAGCAATAATAACTTTCATTTTACACCTCTATTTCGCATATAGCGAATTTTTTACTTTATAATTATATACGATACCTTTTTTAATGTCAACTTGCTTAGTCGTTTAAATTCCAATTTATAGGTGAAATATTTACACTTTTTAAAAATTCGTTAGTTTTTGAAAAAGGTTTAGAGCCCCAAAATCCGTTATAGCAAGATAATGGTGACGGGTGTGCGCTTTCAACTATAAAATGTTTATCTAAATTTATAAACTTCTTTTTGCTACGCGCGTTTGCGCCCCACAATATAAATACGATAGGTTCTTCACGGTTAGATAAAATTTTAATAACTTCATCAGTAAACCATTGCCAGCCACAATCTTTATGACTGTTTGCTTGACCTTGGCGTACGGTGAGGGAAGTGTTTAAAAGTAATACGCCTTGTTTTGCCCACTTAGTTAAGTCGCCAGATAAAGGCGCGTCGTAACCTAAATCGCTTTTTAACTCTTTAAAAATATTAACAAGTGACGGAGGGAATTTTTTGCCGGTTGGCACTGAAAACGATAATCCGTGCGCTTGACCTTCTTCGTGGTAAGGGTCTTGCCCTAAAATAACAACTTTTACGTCTTTATAAGGCGTTTCTTGAAAGCATTTATATATGTTTGGGCGTTTAGGATAAACGGTATAAGTAGCGTATTCTTTTTTTAAA
>JAGBYC010000193.1 GCA_017628935.1 Clostridia bacterium
AGTACGTTAAACACTCGTTTAGTACGTCGTGATAAAGGTCAGTCAGTTCAGCTGTGTACGGTCTAACACCTGTAGGAAGTACTTTTATTACTTCTTCAATGTTTATAACGTTTTTGTTTGTTACAACGGCGTAAACGTTGTTGTTGATTTCTTCAAGTATCTTTTTAACTGTAAATAACTGTTTGTCGTCAGTTGCAAGTAAAAACGGTAATTTAAGTGTTTTAACGTTAATATCACGTGTGCGTACTATTTCGTAAAGCTGTTTAGTAAAGTAGGTTACTATATCAGCTGTCGGCATACGTAACTTGTTGTTTTCCATTAAAACGCAGTCTTCAACGTTATACACCTTACTATAGTTAAAACCTACGGCCCTATATTTAGTAGGGTCACCGTAGACGTTAACGCCTAAGCCCTGGCAGGGTAAACACATAACGCCGTAGTCTTTATCGTTGAACCAAAGCGCCTTACCTTCATCAAACAAGTACTTTTCTATATGGCGTTCTTCAAGTAGAAGGTTGTCTAAACCCCCGTACTTGAATTTAGTTAACTCTAAAAGACGTAAACGATTATATAGAAAACTTTCAGTAATAATATTGTCTATATCAGTTTCAGTTAATTTTTTATTTTTCATAGTTTCACCTTTATATTAAACTTGTTTCTATATTTTCTAAGCTATAGTCAAAAGGCTTAAAATTGACAGTGTTATAATGCCAAAAAGTAACGCCGTTATTAAAAATAGCTTTAATTTTAGCCAGGTCTTCCTGGTTGAAAGACCCTACTATATTAGCGCCCATAGTCTTTATATAGTTATAACGCAAACGTGAACGTAAGTTAGGTACTTTCATACGGTTAACCGTATAGCCTGACGTATTAAACACGTCAGCTAACATCTCTTCAAATTCGCAACATATCTTTTTACGATATAAACAAATATGTTTGTTATTGTCTTGAACGCTAAAGGCTGTATCGTTGTTGTTAACGATAGTGTCAGGTAAGTTTTTAAGGTCACCCTGTTTAGCTTGTTGGTCCCTTATCATATTACTGTAGTTAATACCACCACTAAACATAGCGCCTACGCCTGACGTTAAGCCACCAAACAAAGCACCAGGTATACCGCCAGCGCTACCGCCTGCTATAGCACCGTTAACAGTACCGCTTAAAGTGTTACCTGCTATACTAACAAGGGCGTTAGTGCGGTCAGCCTGTAGCTGGTTACGGTTTTGTAGCATATAGTTATAGTAAGCGTCAGTTATAACGGGTACGTCTTCCTGTGCTAGCTGTATTAAACTGTTGAACCTGCCTTCAGGGTCTTTACGATATTTATCTACCCAATACCTAGCAGGGGCGTTAAAGCCTATACCCTGAGTATATTTAACAGTAATTTTATCACTGCCTATATACTCGTTTTTTAATATAATAGGCTGGTTTTTCCAGTCAGTTAAAACGTTGTAACGGTACGGGTAACAAAGTAATTTACTTTCAAAGCGCCTGTCACGTTCGATATTGTAAGGGTTAGCCTTAACTTCCGCCCATTGTTCGGCCGTAGGTAAAGTGTTTTCTAAACCTTCGTATAAGCCCATTTCGGCAAGTGTTTTATTGTAAAAAAGGCCGTTACTGTTAACTATTCCGTCTAAACGAATAAAACACTGCGGGCCTGTAAGACCGTTGACGTTAAATTCAGTGTAGTTAATACCGTTATGTACAATTTTAACGTAGTAGTCGTTAGGGTCAGCCCCGCCGTAGTCTAATTCACCCATACAGCCTACGCTATGTTTAATAGGTAAATATGGTAGTCTTATCACCTGCAACACGAAAGCACCTAAACTTGAACGGGCCATAATTTTACTAAATCGGTGTATATCGCAAGTTTGAAAGGTTTCGTGACCGTTATTATAGTAAATAACAACGTCGTTACCGTAAGGTGTAGCAG
>JAGBYC010000194.1 GCA_017628935.1 Clostridia bacterium
GCCTATCATTAAAAAGTAGTCTTGTCCGTCAGTTGGCTTTTTGGCTACTGCGCCAAAAATAAAATACAACGCAAGCACTACCCCTAACACAAGGGCAATAAGTTTAACAAGGTCGTACTCGAAAAAAGTTTTCAACCTTGAACGCGTAATTTTGTTATCCATTTACTTTCCTTTAAATTAGTTAATTTCTACAGATAAAATTTCAATACTGTAACTGCCACCCTTTGGTTTTAAAACGGTAACAGTTTCGCCTGCTTTACGGCCGTAAAGTGCTTTACCGATAGGAGATTCGTTAGAAATTTTACCGTTTAAAATATCTGCTTCAGCAGTACCAACGATAGCGAAAGTATATTCAGCGTTTTCTTCTAAATCTTTGTAAGTAACTTTAGAACCAACTTGAATAATTTCAGCGTTAACAACCGTTGCTACAACACCGTATTTAAGTTTATATTCGATATCTTGAAGTTCGCCGTTAAGACGTGCTTGTTCATCACGTGCAGAAGTGTATTCAGCGTTTTCAGAAAGGTCGCCTTGTTCCTTTGCTGCTTTAATTCTTTCAACTACTTGTGGAATTAAAATATTATTAAGTTCGTAACGACGTTTTTCAAGTTCTATTTTACCTTCTTCAGTAAGAATAATTTTGTTTTCCATTTTTTTAATCTCCATTATAATATTTTTACGAAAATTCCGCTACGGCTATGCCGTAGCGAAAAATCAATTAAAATCTAATTCTATAACCGAAACCACAGTTTCTTTGTGTTTCTTCATCTAAGTTAAGTTCGGCTTTTTCAGGGTGTTTTTCCATTTCAAAGGCTTTCATAAGCTTATCAATAAGCACGTTTGCCTTGAAGAAATCTTCTGCAGTTTTTACAACGAACATTGACGGAGTATCAACGAAGTTAACGTCGTAACCAACAAATTCTAAGCCTTCTTTTTCAGCGTCTAACGCTAAGTAAAGGTATACTAAATCTTCTTTTTTGAAGATTTTTAAAATCATTTTGTTGCTAACTTGCTTTAAGTTTTTAGCAGTTGGCGATACGCTGTAACAGTTAGTGCTTGCACGAAGAAGTTTATAATATTCGTCAGCAGACGTAGCCACAACTTCGTTTTTAACGAAGAAAGCAAAACCACTTTTTCTTGCTTGTTCATCAGAAACAACTTTTTTGCTAACTACAACTTGTGCTTTTACTAAGTTATTGAAGTTCATAGTTTCTTCAATAAGTTTAATAGCTTCTTCAAAGTCTTCAGCGTTAGCAACCGTTTTCTTACAAGGAACAACTGCAAATTCAGGTTCGCTATATTTTTCAACGTTATAGCCTTTTACTTGCATTGCTTCAGGGTCGATAGCAAGGTACAAGTAAACTTTACCTGCTTTTTCAAACATTTCAGCAATAAATTGCTTTCTTATAGCGCCTACTTTTGAGAATGCGCGTGTGCGTTCGTAGCTTAATAAAGCGTAACGAAGTTCATCGTAAATTTCAGCAACCGACATTATTACAGGAAGTTCACCAAGCGCTTCTTCAACAACGCCTACTTCTTCAACTTCTTCTACCACTTCAACGATAGGTTCGTTAGTAACGATAGGTTCAGTTACAACTTCTACAACCGGTTCTTCAACTGGCACTTCAACTTCCGGCTCTTCTTCAACAACTTCTATTTCGTCAACTAAGTTAGCGTATAAGTGAAGTTTCTTTTTAGTGTCAAGATAAATACTTTCATATTTATCAGTAAACTTTTCGTCTTTATACCAGCCTTCTAAAACCTTGTCTTGAACGTCAAGTTTAGGGAACTTAATAAGTTTTTTGTATTTACATTTAACAACCTTCTTTTTCTTACCAACATGGAAAACTATTTTAGTTTTCTTAGTAATTGCGCCAATTATTAAAAGTAATACTATTACGCCTAATAAAATTAACATTGCTTGCCATAAACGAAGTGGTGCTTCGCTCATTTTGAAAACGTCAGTAAACAACTTGTTCCAGTACCCAACAAGTGGACTATACGCCTTTTCTTTTACGAAAGCAATTGCAATTTTCGAGTATTCCACCACGTACGATGCTACCATTTTAAAAAATTCTATAATCTTATCCATAAAACCACCTTATCTAAATTTTACTTTTTACTTTTTTTAGCCCTTTGCGCTTTTTTAGCTGCTTTTTTATATTCGTTATAACTGCGTTTTTCAGCGCGTTCGCGTTGTTTTTTACCCCTTGAAATTACAAATGATAAAATTATTAAAATTAACGCACCCGTTGCAATTACAAGCCAGTATTTATTGATGAACGCTAAAAATTCGTTTTTCTCTTGTAAAGCGTAACCTGCTTTCACAATGGCATAATCGCCAAACTCAGTTACGTTGAATACTGCATAACCGTTTATAACGGTTACTTCAATAAGTTCAACTTCTTGATTTTTAATATATTTTGCTACTTGAATAACTTCACCGTCAGTTAATTCTAAATCTTCAACTAAAATAGAAACTGTAAGTTTGTCGTAAGTATCTTGATTTGGAATTGTATCTTCAGTGGCAGAAATTTTTAAGTATTTGTAAACGCCACCGTTTTCAATAACGCCAGTATTATCTAAAAGCGCTAATTTAGTGTTTTTAACCTTAATTTCGTCTTTCACTTTAGATACGGTTAAAATAGCGTCGTCTGAAAAATCAAAATATTCTACGTAATTACCGTCAACTAATTTATATGCAGTAACTGAAAGGTTAACTTCGCCAGTTGCACTAATAGTTGAACGTTTTTTAGAAAAACTATTACCGTTAATTTGAGTTTTGAAACTTTCAACGGCTTGGTTTACCATAAGGTAGTTACTTGCACCGTCAATTTCACTTTCAATACTTTCTTTTAATGCTTTTACGGCAAGTAAACCATTTTCGGTTGCAGAATAGTCGTCTTCATTATATAAAGCGTTTAAACTTTCTTTACTTGCTAATTTATAAAAACGCATTAAGTCGTCATAATCGTCATCAAATAAAAGTTTAGCGTCGTTATCAAACGATTCGTACGCTTGTAAACCAGCCTTAGTTACGTTAAAATATTTAACGTAGTTACCACTATGTACTGCACCACCAAGTGTTTTTACAACTTCTTTTAAAACTACTGAACGAGCAAAAACGCCTGCTTCGTCAATTAAAGACGCTTCGTTAGTTAATACGAAGAATTCGCCAAGATGCGACGCGCTAAATTTTAATAAGTTAGTGCCTACTGCTTCTTGAACGGTTGCATTTAAAAACTCTACGTCGTAATTATCGTTTACGTACGCAACTGAAACGGCAGTGCCTACTGCTAAATCAACTGGTATGCTAAAATCAATTTTACCTAAATTACCAGTTACGGCTTCGCCACCAACGGCAACTTCAACGTTAACACCGTAATTTACTTTTTTATAGTTGTTTCCATAGTAAATAAGTGCCGAAAGGTTTGAAATACTGCTTTCAGAATCGTTTTTAGTTACGGTTAAAACGCTTGACGCGTCAAAAACGTATTCAGTAGACGAAACGGTTGCACCGTTTGAGGTTAATACGTTAGGTTCGCTTGCATTAGCAATAATCATTGAAGAAAACGCAAGTGCCACCGTAGACATTATTGTAATAATAAGCGCTAAAATTTTACCTTTTTTCATATTTGCTCCTTCGCATGCGTATAATACGCACGCGGGTAAATATTATATTTAAAGTTATATAATAATATTACCACACAATTAAAAAAATTACAATACTTTTGCTATTAAAAAGGTTTAAAAAATTAAATAAAAGGCTAAAAAGCCTTTTAATATAGTAAAGCCCACCTTATTTTACGTTAAAGTGGGCTTAATTTAGCTATTATTCAGTTCTTAAAGCAATAACTGGGTCTTTCTTCGCTGCACTCTTTGCAGGAATTAAACCTGAAATTGAAGTTAATAAAACACTTAATAATACAAGAATTACTGCTTCAATTATAGGCAATTTTGCAATCTGCTCGATTCCTATAAGTGGGAATAATATTGCGTTTACAATTGCAGATATGCCGTACGTTGCAAGCACGCCTATAAGCCCTGCAAGTAAACCGATAATAAACGTTTCACAGTTGAATAAGTGAGATACGTCTTTCTTACGTCCACCAAGTGAACGAATAACGCCTATTTCTTTAATACGTTCAACTACCGAAACGTAAGTTATAATGCCTATCATTACCGTTGAAACTACTAGCGATACCGAAGTGAACGCAATAAGCGCGTACGAAACGATATCAATCATAGTGTTAATAAGTCCTATTACGAGTGAAAGCGTATCAGTATACTCAACGTCTTGACGGTCAGCGGCCTTAATAGTAGTACCGTTAACGATAAGGTCTTCTTTGCCGTTCCACTTTTTAAGATAATCGGTAACTAAATCTTTATTATCAAAGTCGATAGGATAAATAGTTACCGAGTTAGCTACGCTATTACCACCAAGCGAACGAATAATAGACTCTTTAATATCGTTAGCAGTAGATTCTCCACCAAGCATAGCAGAAATACCCATATTGCCTAAGTACGATAAATAGTTAGTTGAAGTAAGTTGTTCGCCGTTATAAACATAGTTTAATTTGTACGAAATGCCTTGGCGCATAGTCGCGTACGCACCTGCTAAGGCATAAATTTTTTGAGAATCAGTTTCAGCATCTAAGCCTTTGACGTAGTTAGTAATACCACCAACTTCGTTTGCCGTCGTTTGTAAAACGTAATTAGTTAAGTCTTCAGTATAATAAATACCTGAAGATAACGAGCCGTATGAAACGCTTTGCTTTGGTTTTAAAATACCAACTACGGTAAGTTCTAACGCCTCGCTATTACCTTCCCAGCTATCGTTTGCGTACGCGTTGTAGGAATACGAATTACCTAAAGCCGTTTCATTAAACACTACCGAGTTTGGATACCAGTACATTTTTTTGCCACGAAGTTCATCGTAACTAAACGACGCAACGTTATTATCTTCGTTATACATATCGCTATTGTCGGCTTTGTAAACTATGTTTACAAACTGGTCTTGCGTGTAATAACCTAAACGAGCAAGCAACAAGTCGCTAAGTTCGTCTTCTTTACTTATAACGAGCATTACTTCGTTTTTATTTTTTGCTACGTTACCGTAAACTTCGTATTGCGACCTAATGTAATCTTCACTTGACGGCGCTTGCTTAAATTCCGGTATAAACATATCTACGTACTGAGCGTACTTTTCAAAACTGGTTTTCTTTAAAATTTCAGTATACATTGCAGTTAACGCCGTAACCGACATTTTAGTATCCGTCGTTTTGCCAGTTTCACGTACGGTTGTGTAAATATTGTTGTGCACTTCTATACCGTAACCGTATTTAATAGCAGCGTAATATTCGCTAGGCATATTTTTAACATAGTTAATATAGTCTGCCGATATGTCGTTTTTTATAAGTAAACTATCTACCGTCTTACCCGTTTCTATAAAGTATTCTACTATAGAATCAATGTAAACGCGGTTAGGTTCTTTAATAATTTATTGTTTTTGTCTAGTATTCATCATGCCAGTTAAAACGTCAAGGTCATACGTTTGTTCAGTTATAGTTATAGGGTTGCCTGATAACATATCGTCTTGCATTGAGGCAACGTAACCTTTAATACCTGCCGAAAAAGCAAGTACAAGCGCAATACCTATAATACCGATAGACCCTGCTATGCCAACCATTACCGTTCTACCAAACTTAGAAATTAAATTTCTAGCCGATAACATAAACGCCGTAAACATTGACATTTTAGCCTTTTCTTTTTTAGGCTTGATTTTATCTTTAACCGAAACGCCTTTAATTGCAAGGTTGTAAAGTTCTTTTTGAGCCTTTTTTTCTTTTTCAGCAATTTTTTCAAGGTCTAAAAGTTCTTCCTCGTCAGTTAAAGGAGCAGTATCTTTAATAATTTCGCCGTCAAGCAAACGAATAATACGCGTAGAGTATTGTTCAGCAAGTTCAGGGTTATGCGTAACCATAATTACTAAACGTTCGGCAGAAATTTCTTTAATAAGGTCCATTATTTGAACGCTTGTTACGGTATCTAACGCGCCAGTTGGTTCGTCGGCAAGTAAAATTTCAGGGTCGTTTACAAGCGCACGCGCAATAGCAACACGTTGACATTGACCACCCGATAACTGATTAGGGCGCTTATAATACTGTCCACTAAGACCAACACGGTCAAGCGCTTGTTTTGCTTTTTTAATACGCTCTTTTTTACTTACACCGGCAATAGTTAAAGCAAGTTCAACGTTACCAAGCACCGTTTGATGTGGTATTAAGTTATAACTTTGAAATATAAAGCCGATACGGTGGTTACGATAAACGTCCCAGTCTTTATCTTTATACTTCTTGGTGCTTTTGCCGTTAATAACAAGGTCGCCCGACGTATAATGGTCTAACCCACCTATAATGTTAAGTAAGGTGGTTTTACCACAGCCCGAAGGGCCTAATATCGACACGAATTCGTTTTGGCGAAAGTTAATTGAAACGCCTTTAAGTGCCTCAACGGTTTGCCCGCCAACGTAGTAGTTTTTTACTATGTTTTTTAATGCTAACATTGTATCTCCTATAACACATATTCAACAAGGTTGAATAGCATAATACCATAATATTGAATTTTTTGCAATTTTTTTAATGCCCGATAAGTAATTTTTACAAAATTTTCACTTTTTTTACGCTTTTTAACAAAAAAATTAAACCCCTAACTAAAGTTAAGGGTTTATATTTTATACTAATAAGTCGCCTTCGGTAGTTTTTACCACTTTGAAAATGTCTACTTCTGCGCCCGTTTTAGCGTTTATATAAACGTAATAAGTTTCACCTTTATATTCGCCGGTAAATTCGTAGGCTAAAACCTCTTTATTACCTGCTGGAATAAGTGCTAAACGCGTAGTTTCTACGTTAATTTTACTGCTAACTTTTAATTTAGCCTCATCATTAGATAACTTAACTTCACCAACAACGCGTTGCTTATGGTTAA
>JAGBYC010000195.1 GCA_017628935.1 Clostridia bacterium
AGTTTAAATAAATATCTCCACCTATTACGTTTACTTTTTCAAAGGAATAACTACCACTTAAAGTAAAGTTTGCTTTGTAAATTTTGTTAAGTCGCGATGCGAAAATTACGTATTCGTTATTGCTATAATACCCAGCAACCGACGTTGCTTTATAATTTAACCTTTTAACGATAGTATAAGAATTGTTAGTTACGTTGTACTCACCTAAGTATATAGCGTTATTTTCGTTAATATACGCTACGTAAACGCAATTGCTTGTAACGTTTACAACCGACCCTCCTAAAATTTTTAAAACTTTTAGTTTTAAGGATAATTTTAAGTTATTTTCAGCGTAAAAATTAAGCGACGCTCCGTCAAAATAAGTAACTAAATTTACTCCATTTATTTCAAAGTAGTTTAAGTTAGTTTTTGCGTCTACGTAGTTAACGTTACCGTGCACCTTAATTATATAATCTCCACCCGTTGCGTTTACAGTTAATTCGTTAACACCTTCGTAAAAGCCGGCGTAAGCCGTTTCGTAGGAAGTTGTAGAGCTAATTACCGTTAAACCGTTAACTGAAATTTTAACGGTAGAATCGCCGTTAAGCGCAAAAAACTCAATATAACCTTGCGTAGAACTTATCGCTTTTAAATTAAAAGTTTCATTAGTTAAATTGCTTGTAAAAATTAAGGTGTTTTGAGTGCTTGTTTTTATTTGACGGCTTAATTTTGATACGTTTAAATCAGTTTCGCTAAGAAGTAGTTCAATGTTTTTATAATAATCGTTGTTATTCATAATAACTCCTAATAATAACTTACGTAAACGGTTGGAGAAACAATGCGTGCTTTTTCTGTTTGACAACTAAATTCAAAACTGAAAACTTCGCCTTTTAAATGAACTTTTACTTCCCTAACGCCTCCACCTTTAACCTTGTATTTTTTGGTAGTTCTCTTATCGGCAACGATAGTTAAATCAACGTCGTAATCAGTTAAAAAAGTGATTTTTTCTAAACGTTTTTTAACCTTAGGAACGTCAAAATCGGTAGTGGCGCTACGCCATACTTTTTTAAGTGCAACGCCTTCGTAACTACTAGTTTTTTCAAGGTTATAAAGAACTTTTTTATCTTTACACAAGCATACTGCGTATCTGTTTTCGCCTTCGGCTAAACCTAACGAAATAACGTTGCAACCTTTAATTAAATAACTTGAACCGTCGTCAACGTTGTAAACCAAAATAACGTTACAAATTTCGTCGTCGATAAGTATATTTACATTCATATATAATTTACCTTCGGTAAATACGCCCTCAGCGTTTAGGTTGTCAACGCCTTCTAAAAACTTATCGTATCTTTTCATAATACGTGATGCCGAAACACCGTTAAATTTATAAAACCCGTCTTCTGCTAAATATATTGCGTAGTCACCACACATAGTAACCGATTTACCGTAAATTTTACTTTGCGACGTGTATAAATTTAAAACTGAAAAATCTTCTTGGTCAGCGTATGCCGTTACCCTTGAAATACCGTATGAACGGAAAACGTAAAGGTAACTAGAAAAACTTAAAACTTTAAGCATATCGCCACGGTTATCAACCATATTGATAAAACCTGCTTCGTTAAGTGAAACGCTCCAATTAGTCGGGTCAAAATCGTCTGAAAACCAAAGCG
>JAGBYC010000196.1 GCA_017628935.1 Clostridia bacterium
GACGTTAAGGTCTTATGCAACGATGCCCTGTGAACCGTGTCAGGGTAGGAATACAGCAGCACTAAGTAGGTAGTGTCGTGTGCCATAAGGTAGCTTTAGCCGAGCCAACTGCTACGTTACCGCTTCGGTATTTATTGCCAGAAAGGGATGCGCAGTACTTTAAAAACAATGGGGCAAGCACACTTGCCCCCTTTTCATAGGTGTAATATGCTTAATAAAAATTTGCAAAAAGTTTTAAGTGATATTAGTGGTGGCAACAATAAAGGCGAACCTATTACTTTAGTAGGCGCAACTAAGTTCGTTCCCGTTGACGTTATTAACGAGGCAATTAGTTTAGGCTTAACCGATATAGGCGAAAATAAGGCGCAAGAATTTAGAGATAAATTTCCTATCGTATCGCCTTGCAACTACCATTTTATAGGCACTATTCAAACTAACAAAATTAAATATTTAATAGGCAAAGCAAGTTTAATTGAAAGCGTTTCTTCTTACGCTATTATTGATGAAATTTCACGCCAAAGCGTTAGCGCTAACGTTACAAGTAACGTTTTATTGCAAGTTAACATAGGTAATGAAGAAAATAAACACGGCTTTAGTTTAGAAGAAATTTCAGTTGCTACGGCGTACGCAAGCAAAATGCCTAACGTTAAAGTTTTAGGGCTTATGGCTATGCTACCTGATAGCGATAACGAGCCTTACCTTATATCACTTTGCGAAAGTTTACGCGCTAAGTATGACGAACTTAAACCTATCTACGACTTTAAGCACTTATCACTTGGTATGAGTGGCGATTATTTACTTACGATAAAACACGGCTCAAATATGATACGAGTTGGTAGTTTGATTTTTGGTAGCAGATATTGAAAACTACGCCCTTTTGTATAAATACAAACTTAGGCACTAACGATATAAAAACGTTTGCCCCTAACGTAGCAAGCGATACTGAAGAAATTATTAGTTATTTAAAAAATTCGCCGTGCATAGTTACCCTTAGCAATAGTAAAGTAAACCACGCACAACGAATTATTGATATTTTGCTTGGAGCGTCAGTTGCGTTAGGCGTAAAAATTTGCGTTTTAGATAGCGAAAATTACCTTATTACAAAAGAATAAAACGGAGCAAAGTGCTCCGTTTTTTTATTCATAATTTTTAATTATTTTTTTAGCGTTAGCAATAACTTCTTTTTTAAGTTCGGTTGGGCTAATTACCTTAACTTTATTACCAAAACTTAAAATTTTAGCAGTTACGTCTTTACTTAACGGCACTTTGCACGACGCCTTTATTTTACCAGCGCTTGTTTCGTACACTTTACCAACGCCAAGCCACTCTTCAACGTCGTGACGGACGCTTTCATCAATTTCAATATCAAGGTCAACTGAAGATATTTTTTGATACCACTCTGCAAACGCTTCTTCAACGTTGCCTATTTCACGGCGATTAAACTGTTTGTTAGTTGCTTTTGCGCTTTCAATTCTACCTATTTTAAAAAGCCTAAATTCGTTACGAACCGTACAGTAAGCATAGCAATACCAAAGCCCTTGCTTTAAAAGTAAAGTATGTGGTTCGATAACGCGTTCTAACCTATCGCCATTACGGTTAAAATACTTAATTTTAAGCGCCGTACGTTTTTCAATACACGTTTGAATAAGGGTTAAAATTTGCTTGTATTCGTCGGTGCTACCCCACGCGCTACCGTCAATAATTAAATTACCTAAATTGATAGGAGTTTCAGTTTGATTTAACTTTGTAAGCGTTTCAATTTTACAAATAATTCGCTTTAAAACGTCCGACCCTACTTCGTTGTCAACTTCTTTTAAAGTACCTAAAAGGTACTTTTTTTCTTCTTCAGTTAAAAACGACGCCGAAATTTTAAAACTATCGGCTATCATATAACCACCGTTTCTGCCACGCACGTTATAAATAGGCACTGGAATAGAAAGTTCGTCAATATACCTATAAACCGTACGCAAAGAAATGCCGAATTTATCTGCTATATATTTAGCCGAAACCTTCTCTCTTGACAACAATAAAAACAATATTTCAATTAAGGTTTGAATTTTCATAACGCACCACCTTTTTGATTTATTGTATTATATAATATATGACAATATATGTCAATATTTATTTAAAATTTTAATAATTTTTGAGTTTGCAACGGGGTATTTTAAATTGATAATATTTTGCTTTATTTCTTTTTCGTTTAGTACTAAATTAAGTATTGCATTTTGCAAATTTTTAGGTGTAATATCTTGTTCAAAAAGCGTATAACAAAGCCCTTTTTTAGTAAAAAATTTAGCGTTGTCTACTTGGTCGCCACGCGAATTTCCTTTAGGTAAAGGTATAAAAAGCGTAGGAATATTTAACGTAATTAACTCAAACGCCGTATTACTACCAGCCCTTGAAACAGCGTAGTCGCAACAAGCGTAAGCGTATTTCATATCAGTAAATTCTACCTGCTTATACCCTTCAAATTCAACGTTTGTTAGGTTGTTTTTGCCTACTAAATGAAGTACGTTATAATCTTTTAAAAGGTTGGGTAAAATACTTATAATAGCGTTGTTTATCGCCCTTGCCCCTTGTGACCCACCAGTTACCAAAATTATAGGTTTTTTGCCAGAAAACCCGTAATATCTAAGCCCTTCTAACTTGGTTACGGTAAACAACTCGTCTCTAACTATTGCTCCAACGAACTCAGCGTTTTTACGCCCTTTTGCCGTTTCTAAAAAGGTGGTTAAAAGTTTATCGGCATAGTTAGTAGAAATTTTATTTGCCAAGCCTAAAGTTAAGTCGCTTTCATGAATAACTACGGGTATTTTTAGTTTTTTAGCGGCTATGGTTACAGGCAAACCTACAAACCCACCCTTTGAAAACACTACGTTCGGCTTTATATCACTTAAAATTTTTTTAGCGTCGTTAACGCTTTTTAATAGTTTATAAAAAATTAGTAAATTTTTTAAATTAAAGCCTCTTATAAGTTTGGTAGGATTAATGCCGTAAAAAGTTACCTTTTTATCTTTTACAAGCTTTTCTTCAATTCCATTAGTGCTACCTATATAATAAATTTCGTTAAAATGCTTTTTAAGGTACGGTAAAATGGCTAAGTTAGGGGTAACGTGCCCTGCCGTTCCCCCACCCGTTAAAACAATCTTTTTCATATAGTTAGTGTATGCAAAAAGTAAAATAAACGTAATAAAAAGGTAAAAAAGGTGGCTAATTATTGCTTTTTAATAATATTTATGTTAAAATTAATAAAAAAATAAAGGAGTAGTGCTATGTCTACTATTTTAGTTACAGGTGGCGCAGGTTATATCGGTTCGCATACCGTTATTGAACTTATTAGCGCTGGATACGACGTTGTAATAGTTGATAACTTATATAACAGTAAGTTAGAAGCCGTTAAACGCGTTGAAAAAATTACTGGCACAAAAATTAAATTCTACGAAAACGATATTTTAGATAAAGATGCGTTACGCGTTATTTTTACCGAAAATAAAATTGACGGCGTTATTAACTTTGCCGGCTACAAAGCCGTTGGTGAAAGTGTACAAAAACCTATTGAATACTACCATAACAATATAGGTGGCTTAATTGCGCTTGTTGAAGTTATGAAAGAGTTTAACTGCAAAAACTTAGTATTTTCATCTTCTGCAACCGTGTATGGCGACCCTCATACCGTTCCTATTAAAGAAGATTTCCCACTTTCAACTACTAACCCATACGGTAGCACTAAACTTTTTATTGAATATATTTTAAAAGACTTAGCAAAAGCAGACCCAACCTTTAATATAGCAATTTTACGTTATTTTAACCCGGTTGGAGCGCACGAAAGTGGGCTTATAGGCGAAGACCCTAACGGTATTCCTAACAACTTATGCCCTTATATTACTAAAGTTGCTATAGGTAAACTTCCTTACCTTAACGTGTTTGGTGACGATTATCCTACACCTGACGGCACTGGCGTACGCGATTATATTCACGTTGTCGACTTAGCGAAAGGTCACGTTCTTGCAGTTAATAAATTGCTTACTAATAGTGGACTTTTTATAGTTAACTTAGGTACTGGTAAAGGCTTTAGCGTGCTTGAAATGGTAAACGCATTTTCTAAAGCGCTTAATAAAGAAATTCCGTATAAAATTGTCGCGCGTCGCCCAGGTGACGTTGCTGAATGTTATGCCGACACTTCACTTGCTTACGACCTTATAGGTTTTAAAGCAACTAAAACGCTTGACGATATGTGCACCGACGCGTTACGTTGGCAACTTAACAATCCTAACGGTTACGAAGAATAAACTTAAAATTAAAAGGCACGGTTAACCGTGCCTTTTTTATTTTTTAAATATTTTAATAACGTCAAAATCTATTAAGAATTTACATACTTTATTTTCGTAATGCTTATATAAAAACTTAAATATTAAAATTGTAATAGCGTAAGCAATTAAACCTGAAACGCCACCTACTATAATACCCATAATAACGTCTGACGGATAATGAGCCATTAAATACACGCGTGAAAATGCCATTATAATTACGCCTATAAACCCAACGAAACTCCACTTTTTGTTACAAGTTAAAAATAACGCTGTACTAAATGCCATTACGCTTGTTGCGTGGCCTGATGGAAATGAAAACCCGTCTTCAAAAGGGCTACCAACCATTACCCAAAATTCGTTAAACGTGCTACTTGCTTCAAATGGACGTAAACGGGCTACGGCGTCTTTTAAAATAACGTTAGTTACAAGCGCGCCACAGCAAACTGAACCGAAGATACATACGGCAATTTTACGCGTTCTTTTAAAAAACGCTAATATAAACGCCGTTAAAAAGTATAAAATACCACCTTCGCCTAAAAAAGTAAATAGTTTAGCAAGTGGAGTGAAAAAAGCACCTGCCGACATATTTAAAGTGTTCATAAAGTTTAAAATTGCGTTATCAAACGGATATAAAAAATCAAAAAATGCGTCCATACCTTACCTATATATAATAAAAATAATTATTTTATTCTATTTTACCACACTACAAAAATAAAAGCAATAAAAAACCTTACCTAAAGGGCGTGCCCCTTAGGGATTTTTTAGACGTTATAAAAGAGTAGCAAAAATTTTGCTACTCTTTTCTTTTTTGCTTTGCAAAACACACGACTTTGCTTGCAAAGTATAGTGTGCTACACTTTTGAATTTTTCCACAAGAATAACTGTTCGATAAATTGGAATTGGACGATTATTTTACTATGCGTTCGTAAATATTCCAATCATAGATTTCGTAACTTCGTCTAAATCCAAACAGCCTTTCAAAAAATGTCCTCTTTTTTCGAATTCGTTTCATAGCTTTTTGAAAACCCATTTCCCCAAACATATCATCATCGGTATCATTGCGGTCAAATTGTGCATCGGCAATCCAACGCTTCGTTTTTGGGTTAGTAACATTTATAATGGTACAGTTGCCTTTCATTATTCGTTGAATTTCTTCTATCAAATATGAACAATCTTCATCCGCATCACCGGAAAAAAATTCAAAACAAAAATCTCCAAACCATAAGTCCCAAAACACATACTCGCCGTTCCTCTCTTCAAATTCTAATTCTATGTGTCTTTTCCCATTATTGCTTTGAATTATCAAAGCATAAAATTTGTGTTCTTTTGCTTTTTTAGTGTAAGGAAATTGTGATATATGATTGAGAAAATCCACTTCATTTGCAAACTCCATTTCGGTAAATTGCATGAAATTTGATTTTAATAATTCCTTAGCTTGAGATAAAGTCATATCATATACCTCTGTTCAACAAATTCAGGTTTATCTAACTGGGGCGGGAGCGCCCAAGGCTCCCCTTGTCAGGGGAGCTGTCAGCGAAGCTGACTGAGGGGTAGTATGCTCTCCCTCCGCCCCTTCGGGGCACCTCCCTCATCAGAGGGAGGCTTTGGTGCAGTGCGCATCTGTTAGACAAATTCAAGTTTGCTTGCCTGTTTTACGGACATCTGCCATTTACCCAAGCGGTGCGTCTGTCATCATTTTTTACATTTCAAACGGAAC
>JAGBYC010000021.1 GCA_017628935.1 Clostridia bacterium
ACTTTTTAACTTCACTTAATACTGCTTTAAGCCTTTCTTCAAACTCGCCACGATATTTAGCACCGGCAATAAGCGCGCCTATATCAAGTGAGAAAAGTTTACGGTTTTTAAGCGAAGTTGGAACGTCGCCTTTAACAATTCTAATTGCAAGCCCTTCTGCAATAGCAGTTTTACCAACGCCTGCCTCACCTATTAAAACGGGGTTGTTTTTAGTCTTGCGTGACAAAATTCTAATAACGTTTCTAATTTCGTCGTCACGGCCTATTACGGGGTCTATTTTACGTTCACGCGCACGCTCAACAAGGTCAACACCATATTTATTTAACACGTCGTAAGTGTCTTCAGGGTTATCGCTTGTAACACGCGTATTGCCACGAATTTGCATTAAAGCGCCCAAAAACGCGTCTTTAGTGACGTTATTTGCCTCTAATATAGGTTTAACTTCTTTCGACGGATTTTCAATTATGCCAAAAACTAAGTGCTCAACCGAAACGAATTCATCTTTCATTTCGCTTGCCTTTTTCTCTGCCGACGCTATCACGTTAGAAAGGTCAACCGATAAAAATTCTCCACCTTTACCTTGCACTTTTGGTAATTTGTTTATAGCCACTAAAAGTTCGTTAGCCACCTTTTTAGCACTAACGTTCATTTTTTCAAAAAGGCGTGACACAACGCCGTCTTCATCTATGGTAAGAGCGTATAAAAGGTGCAACGAATTTATTTGCTGATTGCCGTTTTCTTTAGCAGTAGACGTTGCTAAATTTAACGCTTGTAGCGATTTTTGAGTAAATTTATCACTATTCATACTTTACCTCCTATAAAATTATTTCGCCTGCTTTAAGTTCTTTAAAGCGCTTTTCAACCAAAGCAAAGGCAAGCCTTTCGTTTGCTTGATTAGAAAAGAAGATGTTTAAAAGCTCATCAAAATGTTTAACGTATTCGGTAAGTTTTTCTGCAAGAGTTTTAGTAGGAACGTTAACGTTTGGAAAGTTAAATAAACGGGTAAACTTAACGCCGTCGAACATACACATAGCGTTAGGGTTGTAATACGTTTTTTCTAAATACGCGTAAAAAGTGTAAAAATCGCTTATTAGTGCGATTAAATTAGGATTTTGCGTGCGTAGATTAACCCTTAACTGACCTAAATGCGCAGAGTTTGGAAATAACTCTACACTATACTTAATTGCAGGGTTATACCTATACGATAACGCCGACATTATCGACGCCATATATTGCGACGGTTGTGATAAATAACGCATTCCACTACCAACGCCTATAAGCCTTTCAATTTCTTCAAAAATATTGTTAGCACGAATTTCTGGCGTTTCGTATGAAACGGCGTCGGCAAGTATTTTTTCTATCATATTAGACCTGCTTAAACCATTAAGCCTTGCAACTTTATCAACTAAATAAACAACTTCATCATTTAATACTAAACTATATACCGATTTAGACATAATTTTCTCCTTTTCTATCACTATTGTATACCTATTATGTAAATTTGTCAACGCTATTATGTAATTTTACTTGCAAATTATTTAAAAATATTTACGAATTTTGTAAATTTACAATAAAAAAGGCTTAGTAGCAAGCAAGACAAGGCGCGAAAAAAAGGCAGGTTACAATTGACCTTGCTGGCCATTGTTAACTGCCTTTTTATATTTTATTAAATTTGTTGATTGCTTATTAAACTAATTAAAGGTTTAGAAACGAGTAGAACAAGGCTCGCTAAGGCGAAACGCTTGATCTAACCTTTTTGGTTGTCTATTAAACCTAATTAAAGAATTAGAAACAAGCAAGACGAGGCGAATAAGTTATATTTTATAAAATTATAGTAAGGGCTTAGTTGCAAGTTAGGCAAAGTTTTTATAAAAAAGGCTTAGTAGCAAGCAAGACAAGGCGCGAAAAAAAGGCAGGTTACAATAGACCTTGTTGGTCATTGTAGACTGCCTTTTTATATTTTATTAAATTTGTTGATTGCTTATTAAACTAATTAAAGGTTTAGAAACGAGTAGAACAAGGCTCGCTAAGGCGAAACGCTGAAATTAACCTTTTTGGTTATTGAAGTGTTAAGCCTTTGCAGTAAACGAAGTTATACGAAGTTTATAAGCCTTTAATCTTCGTAATTAACTTTAACTTCCTTGCCAGTATACACGCTTTCATAACACGCATTAATAACGCGCATTACGTTTTCGTATTCTTTTAAAGAAATAGGTGGGTTGTTAGTTTCGCCACCGTAACGAATATCACGGGCAAAGTTTTTAATAAACGGAATACGGTTATTATCAAGTGGATAACCAGAACCCGTTACGTAATATTCTAAATTATCGCCAAGTAAACGCTCAACACTATCAGAACCGTACGCGTCACATAAAAGCGAACCTTTCGTTCCGTGTACTTGAATTTCTACTTGAACGCATTTTGGGTTATGGCTAATTCTTTCGCCAACAACCCTTGTTTGCACGTGCTCACGGTTAGCGTAAGATGGGTCTAACGACACTATAACGCCGTTTTTCAACTTACCTATTATATAAATAAGGTCTTCAGTTTCAACGTCGTCACGCATTGATGGAGCAACTTCAGCGTACACAGTATCAAACTCGCTACCCGTCATATAACGCACAAGATCGAAAATATGTGGGTGGTCAGTTAACGCGCCACCTCTAAAACGGTCAGCGCCTGGATAAAGTGGAACGCGTTTACCGTAAGACTTTTCAGCAACGTCCATCCAATGTTGCCAGTAGTGTGGGAAATGCGAATAGTTAAACGCAGTAAACGAAGTAACTTCACCTAAACTACCATCGCTAATAAGGTCACGCACACGATTAACTGCTGCACGGAAGCGCATTTCAAGTTCAATATGAACTTTAATGCCGTACTTTTGTTGAAGGGCAAGCATTTCTTTATATTCGTTCATATCTAAAGTAGGCACTTTCATTGAAATAACGTGAATGCCCCTTTCGGCACATAAACGGAATTCTTCCATATGCTTATCGTTTGAACCTGCTAAAACACACGCCTCAATTTCAGGGTGTTCGTTTAACATTTGTTCTTCGCTATGGTAAATAGCAACGTTTTCAAACGCCTTTTTGCCAAGACGGTTTTCGTGTATTTTAAGTTGGCGTGGAGCAAACGCACAAGCAACTATGTCAAACATAGGCTCGTTCATACAAGCACGGTAAAGATAGAAAGCGTGGCCGTTTTCAAAGCCCATAAAGGCTATTTTAATAGGTTTAAAATCGCTCATTATTCCACCTCCGTAACGCTAACGCGCTTACCAAGTTCGTTTGACTTATAAACGGCTTTTATGCAGTTTAAAAGGTGTTCGTGCTTATCAGCCCATTCAATATAATTAACCTTGTTTAAAAGCATCATTGCAATTGCCGACGCTTTAGCGCAGTCGTCAGCACTTAAGCCGTATAAAATGCCGTTATTATCGTTATAGGTAGTTGGGTTTTTACCGTCGTTATAAAGGTAAACTGATTGAGGGCGAATTTTGCTTGAAACAACACGGTCAGACACCATACCCTTAGTTCCCCAAGCAGAGTGGTGAGTTTGTTCTTCAGCGTCGCTAGGCATAGTAGCGCCAAGTTCTAAAACGGCAACCTTATCGTTTTGCATACGTAAAATAACGTTACACGCATTTTTGTTAACAAAAGCCGTTAAATGCTTGATTTTAGACTGTAAAACACTTTCAGCCGTATCTAATTCTTTATATAAAAATCTATCAATGCCAACACTTTCACTTATAGCGCCAGAGGCTTTGTAACTACAAGTGTCGCCGATACCTACTTGAGCGTACCAAGACACTAATCCGGTAGGAGCATCGTAGCGCCAGTCAAAAATAGGGTAAGTTTTACCGTTTAAAAGCAAATGATCGGTAAACTCGCCGTCTTTTCTTTTAATTATTGAGTATTCAGGCACAGCGCCAAGTTCGTTTACGGCAAACAACGCTTTAAC
>JAGBYC010000197.1 GCA_017628935.1 Clostridia bacterium
GATTATGAAATTAAAAACTTATATGAAGTTATAGATATAGTAAAATAAAATATCAAAATTAGTAAGCGTCCCAAATTGTTTAAATTTGGGACTTGATTTTTATTATAAAAGTGTGGTAAAATATTTTAAACGCATTACTATAACTTTTGTTTATAAAAGTTAAACGGAGATAAAAATGTTATTAGTTGAAAAACGTCGTATAATTGAACAACAAATTGACGCTAGCGTGGTTATAGTCGCACTAGAAGAAGATAAACTTTCCGTAACCGATTTTATGACTGAACTTAACGTAGTTGGTTTGAACTACGTGCTTTTAACGAAAAACAAGTCAATTGAAAACGATTACTGGTACTGGCGCGCAAGTGAAGAGGCTTTAAAAAAAGCCGGCTGTATAATCGTAGTAATGACTAAAGCTTTTTTTGCGCCTGAGAATGAAGAAAGAAGAAAAGCCGTTTGGTACGAAGTGGGCGTAATGGAAGCGCGTGGTCTAAGCGTAATTCCTTATATGCTTGGAATAGACAAGTCAGAGTGGGACGGCTATCTTACCACAACCCCTATTCGCCAAAAACAAGCAACTGGAAATTTTGGTGACCTTATAAAACAAATAGAAGCGTCACGCTTATTTAAGAAAAACTTTTTTACAGACAGAAACGTTGCTTTTTACGGCAATTCAAGAGTTTTTTATTCTGAAATTTCAGTGCTTTTCAACATAAAAAAAGAAGCCGTTGACAACATTTTAGCACGCTTAAGGCTTTTAGAAGACGAAGATATGGACACAAGCCAAGAAATTTTAAATATTTTACATAAAGAAATTCATTTTGGCATAAAACTTCATAGGTTTGGAAAAACTGCGTTTACCGAGCATCCATATTATTCCGTTTATGAAAAAGAAGCCGAAATTTTAAATATCGATTGTGCTCCACAAAACACGTATAATAGGTTTACGTTACTCTCTCAAAACCTTAACAACGGTTCATATGCCGTGAAGGTCGATTTTATCTTCCCTAACCACGAAGTTTTCGGTGTTGCGTTTAAACCGTATATGGAAATTCAAAAAAATTCGCCGATACGAAAGGGTGATATTTTTAAAATTTTAGAACTTGAAACGACTAAAGAAGTTTTTGAAAATAAATTAGACGCCGTTTGCGTTCCAACGGACAAAACCCAAAGAATTTATTTTAATCTTTATTTTGACGACGACCAAATGTTGTTTGAGTGCAACGATGAAGAAATCGGCAAAACTTGTAACTTCATTTACGCTAAATAGGAGGCTTTATGAAAATAAAATATTCAATTACCAAAAATAACGCAACTAACGGTAATTACTCGGTATTTTTAAGTCATAGCAATAGCGAAAATCGTTGGCAAGAATTAATTTCTTCACTATCTACTAACGGTATTAACGTTAATTCGGATAAGGAAATTCGCCCCGGCGCGCCCGACTTTGCTGAAAGCATTAAAGATATGATTAGAAATAACGAAATAATGATAATGCTTATAGTAGATTCGGTTATTACGCCTTGGATGATTTACGAACTTGGCTTGGCTTCGGGCTTAGGTAAAAAAATAATTCTTTTTTCATACGATAAAATAGAAGAAAGAGGGAATCATTATTTAGAACAATACGGCCCCGTTATTAACGACGTAGACTTTTTAGTTAGAGAAATAAAAAATAGTTTCTTTTTTGCTGAACTTTTTGAATACGAAACGGCTAATTTAACTAAAAGTTCTTTTTTAAAGTCTTGCATACAAAATATTGACTTATGCAATATTTCTTTTAACTTGCCTGGAATTGAAGAAGTTCCTAAACACGCGTATAAATTCGGCTACATACTTCTTGCCATATCTAGATATGAAAAACTTGTTAATAAAAATAGATTATGCACTATTTGTAATATGACTGCCGACGAAATTGTAAACGAAAATTGTGAGTTCGACGGTAAAACTTGCAGTTTATTATGTAAGCAAACTTTTAGTTCCCCTACCGACGTTATTTTAAATAAAATTTTATATAATTCTAACGTTGATATTATTACTCAATCATTAAAAATAACCCTTCCTTTTAATAGACAAAACGGCGTTACTTTTAAATGTTTCGTGGATATTTTTAATATGGATTACGTTCAAGACGTTACTTCCGTTTTAGAAAAGGCAGGGCTTCAAGATATTTCCGTTTCGCACTCTTCTTTTGGTAATAGAATTTATTTTATGTTACCACAAAGTTCGCTTAACGGATTATTTGCCGTTGAAGCACCAGACGGTTTTTTAAACAACTATCTTTGTAAAGGTGCCGTTTTATGATAAATAAAAAATTTTCATTTCCATTAGGCTGTAAATTTAAAGCTGATGGCATTATTAAAGAGTACTTTAATAAAATGTTAAACGGTTTAACGGGCAACCTTGATAAACTTTTTTATCCTTTTAACACTAATTGTTGGGAAAAACAAAGTTTTACTGATGGTGGACTTGAAGGCTGGTGGCCGTACGAACAATACGCTTACTGGCTTGACGGTTACGTTAAATGCGCGTATTTTAGTAACAATAAAAAACATTTTAAAAAGGCGAAAACTCTTATTGATAACGCCTTGAAAGTTGTTAGCGATAACGGGTTTATAGGCGCAAAAGAACTTCAAAAACAAGGCGAAGGAAACCAATGGGTTCACGCCGTGTTTTTTCGCGCCGTATTATTTTTATACGAAATAACTAAAGATAAAACTTACTTAAATAAAATTACTAATCACTATCTTTCAAATACTAACGATTATTCTAACTGGCGCGAAACCGTAAACGTTGAAAATATGATAAATTGCTTTGCTTATACGGGTGACGAACGTCTTTTAAATCTTGCCATTTCAGCCTATGAAAAACACTCGTTAAACGAAAGCAATATAGAAACTAAGCTTAGCGATTTTAACAAAACAAGCCCTATTAAGTTGCACGCCGTAACTTATAATGAAATTGTTAAAATTCCTATTTTATTATATTCTGCAACGGGTGACGAAAAATATTTAAACGCTACGTTAAACGGACTTAAACGTATAGACGATAACCACTTACTTCCTATCGGCATACATAGTGGTGCTGAATCTTTTGGGGGAACGTCGTCACTTTCAGCAGTTGAAACGTGTGATATAACCGACCATTGTTTAACGCTTTATACCGTTGCTAAAATTACCGGCGATACTAAATATTTAGATAGAATTGAACGTATAATGTACAACGTTGCTCCATCGGTTATGGACAAAGATTTTAAAACGTTGCAATACTTTTCTTCAATGAATCAAGTTATAAGCACACATTATAGTAACCATACGGGGTCGTTTACTTTTACACCAAGAATGTCTTACCAAAGCGATCATTACCCAGAATGCTGTGCGGGTAACGCAAATAGAAGTATGCCGAACTTTTTTTATCAAGCAGTTAATAAAACTAGTGACGGTGTTGCTTTTAATTTTTATCTTCCCGGCAGTTATAAGTTCGACGGCCACGAATTTATAATAAAAACTAATTACCCTTTTAGTGAAAGGGTGGAAATAACTTACCGTGGCAAAGGGTTTAACGGCGTCGTGTCGTTAAGAAAACCGGCGTGGTGTAAAAAGTTTTTAATTAACGATTTAGAAAGCGTTGCCACTAACGGCTGGGCTCAAATTTCTTTGCTTTCAAACGGCGACTCTTTTACCGTTGATATAATAAGCGACCTTGAAGTTAAAGACGTAAACGAAGGATATATGGTAGTTAAAGAACCTTTAGTTTACACGCTTAAAATTGACGCTAACGTTGAAATTGACCCTGTTGAAACACGCGTTAAAGAAGGATATCCTGCATACGACGTAACGCCAAATTCTTCTTGGCAAATAGCGTTGGACAAACGCGTTTTTGAGAAAAACGCTAAACTTATACTCGGCAAAAACAACAATTTACTTGAAGGCGATACCGTTGTTACGTCAAAAGTCTTTTTAATGAAAGGCGTGGGACTTTACAAAACTCACA
>JAGBYC010000198.1 GCA_017628935.1 Clostridia bacterium
CCTTGCATCAATACAGATAAGCAAACAACGCTGTCAACCCCAGAATATAAGCACTTACAAATGTAAGCAACAGCAGCGGCAACACCGTTGTAAGTTGCGCCCTTTCTTGAAATGATAATACCGCCTGATTTTCTAACGTATTCAACAACTTCATCTTTATCAAAGGCTTCAATTTCAATATTTTTATCGGTTACTACTTTTGCGTATTCGTCAACGCTAACACCACCAATTCTTGCTTTTGACCAAGCAACGAAAGAAGTATCGCCGTGTTCACCTAAAACGTCTGCATCAACTTGTAATGGTGATACTTTATAAATTTCAGAAAGTCTTGTTCTTAAACGTGCAGTATCAAGGCTAGTGCCTGAACCGATAATTTTATTTGTAGGAATGTTTGTAATTTGGTGGAAAGTATAAGTTAACACGTCAACAGGGTTTGCAACGATAACGTATAACGCATCTGGGCAAACTTCTGCGATAGGTTTAGCAATACTTTTAATAATATTAACGTTAATTTGGGCAAGGTCGATACGGCTTTGACCTGGTTTTCTTGCAACGCCTGAAGTGATAACTACTATATCACTACCCTTAGCGTCTTCATATTCGCCAGCGTACACCTTAGCGGGAGTTAAAAACGGTGTTGCTTGATAAATATCCATTGCTTCACCAAGAGCCTTTTCTTTAGTAACGTCGATACACACTACTTCGTTCGCAATTTCTTCAGCCACTAAAAGATAACCGATAGAAGACCCTACTGCACCTGCACCAATAACTGTAATTTTTCTGTTCATCATAAATAAATTCTCCTTAACTTTTTATAAATTTATGTAAAAAGTGATTGTGTTTAATTTTATTGCTTGTTAAAAAATTAACAATGTTTGATAAAAAAAACAACTAGCAGGGTCATGTATTCATAATTTCAATACACTCCTGCTACTTTCTAATAGATTATAACACATTTTTTTAAAATAGTATACTATTTTTAAGGGGGTTTAGCGATTTTTTATTATAATATGAAATTTTAAAATTTTTGGTTTTAATTTAATTTTTTTAAAAATAAAAAGCGTGGTAACCGTTTTAGTGCCACGCTTTAAATTTAATTTAGTTTTAGTAATTTTCACTAATTACTGGAATGCCGGTAACCAAGCAATATACTGCTGGAACGAAAAGTGAAATATAATAAAGGAATTTAGAACCTATAAGTATGCAAATAAGAGTTGGAAGTAAGGTAATTATTGCAAACACAACGCATACTACTATACATATTACAACTATAACGAATTCTGATTCGCTTGGAGATAAACTTCTTGCAAGCGCCATTAAAAAATCGTTAGGTTCGTCGTTATCCATAGCGTCTGGAATAGCGTATAAATATTTATATACTGATAAAAGCAACGCACCTACTACTATTACAACAAACTGCTCGTCTTCATTAAAGAAAAATGAAACTATAGGATACGCTATTGCAATAACTATACAAACTATTTCGCGAAAAGCTGGATTTTCTTCACAAAAATAGTTAACTAAGCCAAGCGCTACTAAAACGCCTACTATCAACCAAAACATACTTCACCTTAAATTAAAACTGCTTTAATTCTTCTTACGCCGGCTGACGACGCTTCTTCTTTTTTAATTTTAAATTCGTGAAGTTCGCCAGTAGTTTTAGCGTGTGGACCACCACAAATTTCTTTAGAAAACTCGCCCATTGTGTAAACTTTAACACGGTCGCCGTATTTGTTAGTAAACACGCCTACTGCGCCTTGATTTTTTGCTTCTTCAACCGTCATTTCTTCCATTACGACAGGAACGTTTGCTTTAATAGCGTTATTTACCCACGCTTCAATTTCACTAAGTTCTTCAGGGGTAACTTTTCTATCAAAGTTAAAGTCGAAACGTAAACGTTCAACGGTAATGTTTGAACCGCGTTGATTGATGTTTTCATCTTTTAATACAACTTTAAGCGCAGCGTTTAAAAGGTGTGTTGCCGTGTGTAAGCGTGCAGTAACTTCGTTTTGTTCTGCTAAGCCACCTTTAAATTTTTGTTCAGCGCCTTGTTGTGATTGTTCTTGGTGTTTTTTGTACGCTTGTTCGTAACCTTCTTTATCTAAAGTAAAGCCGTTTTCTTTAGCAAGTTCTTCAGTCATTTCAATAGGGAAACCATAGGTTTCAAAAAGACGGAACGCAGTTTTACCAGGGAAAACGTTACCTTGAACGAACTTAACAACTTTGTTAAATTCTTTTAAACCGTCTTCAAGCGCTTTACCGAATTTATTTTCTTCTTTATTAAGTTCAGCAACTATTTTTTCTTTATTTTCTACAAGTTCTGGGTAAACGTTAGCGTATTTTTCAACGAACTTAACGGCAATTTTTGATAAACTACCTTGTTCTAAGCCGATTTGTTTACCGTATCTAACAGCACGGCGAATTAAACGGCGAAGTACGTAACCTTGGTCAACGTTAGAAGGAGTTACACCCCTTGTATCGCCAAGCATAAAGGTTGCAGTACGGGTATGGTCTAAAATAATTCTAAACGCTTTAGTTTCTTCTTCATTTTCGCCGTATTTTTTACCGGTTAAGTTTTCAATTTCCGCTTTTGCACCTTCGAAAACGTCAGTATCGTATACGGTTGCAACACCACTTAAAATTGATAAAGTACGTTCTAATCCCATACCTGTATCAACGTTTTTTTGTTTTAAGTTTTCATACGTGCCGTCTGCCTTCTTTTCAAATTGCATAAACACGTCGTTCCAAATTTCTAAGAAGTTGCCACAACTACAAGCAGGCGAACAATCAGGGCCACAAGGGTTGCCACGGTCGATAAACATTTCAGTATCAGGGCCACAAGGACCAGTATTACCTGCTATCCACCAGTTGTGTTTTTTAGGAAGATAGAAAATTCTGTTTTTAGGAATGCCGGCATTTTGCCAGTAAGACGCCGCTTCTTCATCACGTGGCGCGTCTTCGTCGC
>JAGBYC010000199.1 GCA_017628935.1 Clostridia bacterium
AACTGAACTTAAAAAAATATTTACTAGTGCAAGTGAACTTGGCGGAAAACAAGTAACCGTTTGCGGTTGGGCAAAGACCATAAGAGACAGAAAGTCTTTCGGTTTTATCGAACTTAACGACGGTTCATATTTTAAGAATTGCCAAATAGTTTTTGATAGAAGCAAGGTGGAAAATTACGATGAAATTGCAAGCCAAAACGTTGGCGCTTGTCTTAAAGTTGTTGGGGAAGTTGTTCTCACCCCAGAAAGAAATCAGCCTTTTGAAATCAACGCTGACAAGGTGGACGTTTTAGGTGAATCTTGCCCAGAATATCCATTGCAGAAAAAACGCCACACTATGGAATTTTTAAGAACTATTCCACATCTTCGTCCTAGAACAAACACGTTTAACGCAGTTTTCAAAATTAGAAGTGAAGCTGCTTATGCAATTCATAAATTCTTTAACGAAAGGGGCTTTGTTTACGTTCATACCCCCATCATCACGGGAAGTGACTGTGAAGGTGCTGGCGCAATGTTCCAAGTAACCACGCTTGATATGAACAACGTTCCTTCTGAAAATGGTGAAGTTGATTATAAGCAAGATTTCTTTGGCAAAAAGGCAAGTATGACCGTTTCTGGGCAATTAGACGTGGAAAACTTTGCTATGGCATTTTCTAACGTATACACCTTTGGGCCAACGTTTAGAGCAGAAAGATCTAACACCGTTCGCCACGCTGCAGAATTTTGGATGATTGAACCTGAAATGGCTTTCTGCGACTTAGCAGGCGATATGGATTGTGCTGAAGGCATGGTAAAATACATTATCAACCACGTTTTAAAAACTTGTAAAGAAGAACTTGAATTCTTAAACAACTTTGTTGATAAAGATAAGGCTTTATTAGCGCGTTTACACAACGTTGTAGATAACGACTTTGTTCGTTTGCCTTACACCGAAGCAATTAAAATTTTAGAGCCTGTTAAAGATAAGTTTGAATTCCCAGTATACTGGGGTTGCGACTTACAGTCTGAACACGAACGTTATATTACCGAACAAGTTTTCAAAAAACCTGTATTCTTAACCGATTATCCAAAGGAAATTAAGGCTTTCTATATGCGCCTTAACGACGATGGCAAAACAGTTGCCGCCGCCGACCTTTTAGTTCCTGGTATCGGTGAATTAGTAGGTGGCTCACAAAGAGAAGAACGTGAAGACGTACTTATCGCGCGTATGAAAGAAATGGGCTTAAAACCAGAAGATTACGACTGGTATATTAATCTTCGTAAATACGGTGGAACGAAACACGCCGGTTTTGGTTTAGGCTTTGAACGTATGATTATGTACTTAACAAGCGTAGGTAATATTCGTGACGTTATACCGTTTCCTAGAACGGTGTCTAACCTTGAATATTAATTTTAACGCCGTATAAACTGCGTTATGCGTCGTTATACTTGCTTTTAAAACTTTTTAACAGTTTAATAACTTGTTTCTACGTTTTTAAAAACGGTTACAAAAGTTAAAAAATAAATTAAAGGATATATTATGAAAATTTTAGTTGATGCATACGGTGGCGATAACGCTCCGTTAGAAATTATTAAAGGTGCTGTACAATACGTTCAAGAAGGTGGCACTGCCGAAGTTTGCTTAGTTGGTTTAGAAAGCGAAATTCGTAAAATAATGGATGAAAACGGTTATTCGTATAAAAACATTGAAATTAAAAACGCTACCGAAGTAGTAACTTGTCATGAATCGCCAACTGAGGCTATTCGTAAAAAACCTGACTCTTCACTTTGCGTTGGCTTTGCGGCGCTTCGTTCAGGCGAATACGACGCTATGCTTTCAGCCGGCTCAACTGGTGCAGTTTTAACTGGTGCAGTTTTAAAAGTTGGTAGAATTAAAGGGGTAAACCGTCCTGCGCTTTGCTCGTTATTGCCAACCGTTAAAGAAGGTAAAGAAGTTATTTACCTTGACTGTGGCGCAAATGCTGATACCAAACCTATAAATATGGTGCAATTTGCTTTAATGGCTGATATTTACGCTAAAAAAGTTAAAGGCATTAAAGAACCTAAAATCGCACTTTTATCAAACGGTGCTGAAGACGAAAAGGGTAACGAACTTATTTTAAAAGTTCACCCAGTTTTAAGAAACTTAGAAGGCATTAACTTCGTAGGTAATATCGAAGGCCGTGATATTTTAAGTGGCGACTATGATATCGTTGTAACCGAAGGTTTTGCTGGTAATGCGGCGTTAAAAGCAATTGAAGGTACTGCTAAAGCCGTTCTTACTATTATGAAAGATAATATTAAAAAATCTTTCCTTAGCATAATCGGTGCAATGTTTATGAAAAAAACCTTCAAAAATATGAAAAAAACTTTAGACTATAATACTCGTGGTGGTGCAATTTTCTTAGGTGCTAACGGTGTTATGGTTAAAGCGCACGGTTCGTCTAAAGCGCAAACAATAGTGGCAGGCATAAAACTTTGTGAAGAAGCTTGCAAGGCTAATATTAAAGAAGAAATTGCCGAACGTTTAGCAAAAGACGACGTTAAATCACTTATTTTCGACTAATATGTTATTTATGTATTCTGAAGCCGAACAAATTATAGGCTATTCATTTAAAAAACCCGAACTACTTCGTCAATGCTTTACGCACGCGTCGTACGCGAACGTGCACAAGGGCGTTATGGATAACGAACGTTTAGAGTATCTTGGCGATAGCGTTTTAGGGTTAATAATTGCTGAATACCTTTACTTAAATATGGGTGAAAGTGAAGGTAATATGACCTTTGATAAGCAAAAAATAGTATCAACTAAGCCACTTGCGGCAGCAACAAGGCGTTTAGGGCTTGAAAAATACTTGCTTATCGGTGGTGACGACGGGCGCACCGTTTCAGATAGGGTTTGTGAAAATCTATTTGAATCAATTATAGGTGGTATTTATCTTGACGGTGGATACGAGCCTGCAAAAAAATTCGTTATTAAAAACCTTATTCCTACCTTTATGCAAAACTTAAAAAGCCAAACGGTTGATTATAAAAGCGAACTTAACGAATACGCTCAAAAATACAAACTTGGCGAAGTTAAGTATAGGGTAGTTGCAAAAGACGGGCAAGAACACAATCCGTCGTTTAAGGTGGTAGTTTCAGTTGGCGATAAAGACGTAGCAAGTGGAATTGCCGGTAGTAAAAAATACGCACAACAAAACAGCGCTAAACAGGCGCTTGAAATTTTAAAAAAACGGAAAGATAAACAATGTTAAATTTCTTAAGAATTGAACTTCAAGGCTTTAAATCATTTGCCGATAAAGTTAAAATTGAATTACTTGACGGTATAACTGCAATCGTTGGTCCTAACGGTTGTGGCAAGTCGAACGTTGCCGACGCAGTAAAGTGGGTGCTTGGTGAACAATCTGCAAAAACACTTCGTGGTACGTCGATGCAAGACGTTATCTTTAACGGTACTGAAAGTAGAAAATCGTTATCATATTGTGAAGTTTCACTCGTGTTTAATAACACTGAAAAAATCTTCCCAAGTTTAGAGTATAACGAAGTAGTTATGACCCGTAAACTTTACCGTAACGGTGATAGCGAATATTTTATGAACCGTCAACCATGCCGTCTTAAAGATATTATTGACGCATTGCATGAATGTGGCGTTTCAAAAGATGGTTATACCGTTATCGAACAAGGTAAGGTTACTGAAATTTTCTCGTCTAAACCTGAAGATAGACGCGCCATTTTCGAAGAAGCCGTTGGTATTGCTAAAACTAAAAAAGATAGAAAAGAAACTATGGCTAAACTTAGCCGTACTAACGACAATATTACGCGTGTTTCAGATATTTTAACTGAACGTGAACGCCAACTTGAGCCACTTGCTAAAGCGGCTGATAAAACAAGGGCTTTCCGTGCGCTTTCTGAACAACTTAAACATCACGAAATTAATACGTATTTATATAAATACGAAAACGCTAGCGATACAAAGCGTAAAATTAGTGATAAAATTCAAGGTTTAAGTGAAGAACTTGCATCGTTACAACGCGACCTTGACGAAACTATTAAACAATACAATATTCACCAAGAAGAAATTCGCGTGGCTGACGAAGTTATGCGTGAACTTAACGAAGAAATTACTAACGCGTCGGTTAATATTGAACGTCAATCGGGTAACGCTAAATTACAAGCAGAAAGAATTTCTTATTTACGTAGTGAAAACGTGCGTTTAACTGAAGAAATTGCTACCTTAACTAATAAAAATAACGACCTTAAGTCGTCGCTTGAACGCAAAAAAATTTACGGTGTTGAGTGTAATAAAAAAATTGCTGAACTTAACCAAAAATCAAAAGAATTAGCCGTAAAACTTAGCGAACTTTCAAGCCAAATTGCCATCGGTGAAGACGCCTCTATTACCGAACAAAACAAAATGCTTAAAAGCGTTGAAAGTCTTGCCGATATCAATAAAAACATCGGTTCACTTTCGGCAGAACAAACCGTTATTACTAAACAACAACAAGGCGTAATTGAAAAGGTTAACGCGTTAGTTGACAAATACAGTTTAGTATCGGTTGAGTATGAAACTAACAAGTTAGAACTTCAAAAAACTGAAGAATTTATTAACGAAACTAAAGAAAGCATTAAGTCGAAGGAAGAAGAAATTTCTTCAATTAACGACTATATGTCTACTTTAAAAAATAAAATTTTTGCGCTTAATAATACCTTATCAAGCCAAACTGCAAACCTTAAAGTATACACTTCGTTAAAAGAAAATTACGAAGGTTACGGCTTTGCCGTAAAAACTTTAATGTCGGCAACTAAAACTGACGCTCAAGTAGGCAAAAGAGTTAAAGGCGTAGTTGCGTCGATTATTTCAACTACTGAAAAATACGAAACTGCTATTGAAACTGCTATCGGTAACGCATATCAAAATATCGTTACGGCAACTACTGAAGACGCAGAATATTTAATTAACTACTTAAAGCA
>JAGBYC010000200.1 GCA_017628935.1 Clostridia bacterium
ACGTCTACTTCACTTAATTTATCTTCTAAATAAATAAAGTCGCGAAAGTTCTTGTCGCTTTCAGCGTTGAAAATACTACTAAATAAAATTTTAAATACGCTTTCGCGTGCATTTTTTCTCATAAGTCACCTATTAGTCGATAAATTCATTAGGGAAGGATACGCCTTCAAAATGTACGTCTACCGTATTTACTTTATACTTTGACATTGATTCAACGTTACGCTTAACGCTTTGTTGAATTTCATACGCAACGTCTGGCACGTTATAGCCGTATTCGATATCAACTGATACGTCAACGTCAATATCTTCGTTAGTAAAAGAAATTTTAATTAAGTCAAGGTTATCTTTTTTACCTATTTTGCGAAGTGAAACGCCATTAACGTCAGAAACGGCAAGAGCAACTATACCCTTTACGATACCAGCATTATAAATAACTTTACCGTTTTTTTCGTTATCGATAGTTTTATTAGGCATAAATAATCCTCCTACAATGAATTTGCATTTAAAAAGCCTAACTAAATATTAGTTAGGCCTATTATATCACAGTTTTTTAAATTTTGATAGTATTTTTTGCATATTTTTTATAAGTATGGAATAATATTTACGTTTTCGCAGTCAATTTCCGTTTCTGTGACTAAAATATTGTATATTTTAACAGCATCAGACTGGTCGAATTCAGCATTTTTTACAACTACGTTTACGTTAGGGGTATCTAAACCCATAGTTACAACTACTTCTTCATAACCATACGCTTTAATAAGTGTTTCAAGTTTAAGTTCTTGTTCGGTTAAGCCGGTAAGCTGTAATTTTTGAGTAATTGCAGTTTCACGAACTTCGCTACCTTCTTCACTTTCAGCAATAATTTTATCAAGTTGCAAAATTTGTTCGTTGCGTTGAGTTGAACGTTCGCTACGGTATTCGGCAAAATAGCCTGTTTCAGTGCTTTCTGGGTAACTGTTAGTACCTGCAAAAACAAAGTTTAACGTTGCCGTTACTGCAAGTAATAAAATCATTGAACTAAGTACTATAATTTTCTTCTTTTTTGACATAAATATCTCCTTTTACTTTTTTTTATAAATTTTTATGTTTTCAAACGGCACTGACAATGCCGAAGATACAACTTCACTAATTTTCATTTTAACTGAAATATCGTCTGCTCCGTCACATACTATTATTACTGAATTTATTATAGGATTTTCAACCCCTGTTACGTAAGGCTTACCGTTTACTGTAACTACCGTTTCAGTTGTTTTTGTAACGCCATTTTCTTCGATAATTTCAGTGTTTTTTGCTAAAATTTCATTTTCATTACTAAGTAAAGTTATTGCTACGCTAACGTTTCCTACCCCTGAAATTTCTGTTAAAATATTTTTAAGTTTTTGTTCTAATTTTTCACTATATTCAGCGTCTACAACCGTGGTAGAGTTTGACGTGAAAATATAGTTAAAAACGCTTTCAGTTGGAAGAAAAAGCGCTAAAACTAATAAGGCGCATAACAGTATAATTAAAACCGTTTCTTTTTTAATTTTTTTGCTTGGCGCGTCAGTTTGAGTTTTTGAATTCAACGACAATTTCAACCCCCGTTTCAACACTAAAAACGTTATTTAAAATTAACTTTTCAACTTCCTTTGTAATATTTATATGTTCATTATTTAAATTTATTCCGTTACCATTTAATATAATTTCAACTTTTTTTGTCGATACACTTTCGTTTTCGCTATCAACTACTGCATTTACACTAATTACGTTATAATTTTTAAGTTTTAATAAACCTAAAATTTCACTTTCAATAGTTTCTTTTTCAGTTTTAACTAAAAAACTTGTAAATTCTACGTTAAAATTAGTTGAATTATTAGTATTTAAGTTAAAAAGTGATAAAACTGGCTCAACGAAGGCTAAAACGCATAGCATTGATACTATTGACCT
>JAGBYC010000201.1 GCA_017628935.1 Clostridia bacterium
AAACTACGCTAAAAAGTGTTACGATAAATTAAAGGCTTAAAACTTATAAACTTTGTAAGCTAAAGGAAGAATTATGAAAAACCAACATTTAAACGCTTTGTCTAATAAAATAGACGGGTTAAAATTTAAACAAATATTATTAATTTTACTTGGCACGATATCGGCAGCGTTATCGGTAGTTTTTGCCTTTTTAATTGAAGGGTTAGTTGACGCCGTTGTAAATAATAACGGCTTAACGCTTAAAGTTATAAACGCAGTTATCGTTGCCGTTTTAATTTTTATATCGTCGGCACTTGTTAATTTTTTAGCCGAAAAGTATAAAATTGACGCTGAAAAAAGCATTAAAAACTACGTTGTTAAAGGCTACGTTGAAAAGGCGTACGTAAACGGCGAACTTTTAACGGGCGACGTTGTTACCCGTTTAGAAAGCGAGGCTGTTGCTTTTTCTTCAAGTGTAATGACGGTTGTTCCTAAAATAGTAACTTCGATTATAAGGCTTGTACTTATTTTAGTTGGTATTTTTGTAATAAACGCTATTTTCGGTTTAGTGGTGGCAATAGCAGGTGTAATTATCGTTTTAGTTACCGTTGTTGTTAGACGCGTTACCGTAAAACTTTATAAAAAAACTCGTGAAGAAAACGCTAACGTTTCTTCATACTTAACTGAAGTTGACGAAAATTTATTAGCCGTTAAAGGCTTGCGTGCTGAAAGCGTAGTTGAAAGCCGTTACGACAAAGAGCTTACCTCATACGCTAAGGCTAAAAAATCACAATATTATTTTCAAGCAGGTTTTTCTTCGCTTATTCCTTTTGCGTTTAACTTAGCGTTTTTGCTTGCCGTGTTATTAAGTAAAGAGTACGTTTTTGGTATCGTTGCAATAGTTCAACTTATTATGCAAGCGCGCACACCTATTACGTCGTTTGCAAGTTTAATTGCTACTTACTACGAAATGGGCGTTTCTGCTACAAGACTTGTAGGTTTAACTGGCAACGCAGAAACTTATACTGCCGTAGACGGTGAGTTTGATAAGTTAGAAGTTAACAACGTTAACTTCTCGTATGAAAACGAAAGCGTTATAAAAGATTTTTCGTTAACCGTTAATAAGGGCGAAAGGGTTGTTATTAAAGGTGAAACGGGCGTAGGTAAAACTACTTTACTTAAACTTTTAACTGGTATTTATAAGCCAACTAACGGCGTTGTTAGTTACGTATATAACGGCGTAGGGTACGACGCAAATTCAGTTAAAAACGCCTTTTCAGTAGCATACCAAGGACATTTAATTTTTAGTGGCACGGTTAAAGATAATTTAACGTTGTCTAACCCTACGGCTACTGATGAAGAAATTTCAAGCGCCATTAATTTTGCCGTTTTAGGCGACGTTGTATCTCAAGTTGGTTTAAGTGGTATTATCGGCGAAAGAGGCACTACCTTATCTGAAGGACAAAACCAACGCTTAGCAATAGCAAGGGCTGTTCTTTCAAACGCTGGCGTAATTATATTAGACGAACCAACGTCGGCACTTGATGAAAAAACTAAAGCCGAACTTTTAAATAATATTGCATCTTCAAACAAAACCTTTATTATCGTTACGCACGATAGTGAGGTTGAAAAGTTAGCGTCAAAGGTTGTTGAAATAAAGTAAACATTATTTATAAAAAGGCATATTTTAATAAGAGGTTAAAATATGTCTAAGCAAATAACAGCAGAAATTTCTATTAAAAACTTACTTTACAACGTTAAACAAGTTAAAAAACTAATAGGTAAAAGTAAGTTTTGTGCCGTTATTAAAGCCGACGCTTACGGGCACGGGCTTACAGAGTTTGCTAACGCTTTGTATCCTAACGTAGATGCGTACGCAGTTTCGCTTGAAAGTGAGTGCGTTAAGTTAAGGCAGGCGGGAATAGATAAAGAAATTATTTTGTTAACCCCCGTATTTACTGATAACGTTGAAAGGCTTATTTTAAATAAAATAACCTTGTCGGTTAGTACGGAAGAAGAGTTAAAACTAATATATCGCTATGCTAAAAAGTTAGGCAGGGTAGTTAAAATTCATTTTGCGTTAAACACGGGCATGAATAGGCTTGGGTTTAGTAGTGAAAGTGAAGTATTAAATGCAGTTAATTACGTTAAAAAGCATAAAAACAACCTGTTTTTAACGGGTGCGTTTTCACATCTTGGCAACGCTAAAAACGTAAAATACGCTAACTGTCAGCGCAAGCAGTTTGAATTATTAGTAAGGCTAATAAAGGAATATAACGTTAACGCCACGTTACATTTAGCGTCGTCTGGCGGGGTATTACTTGGCGAAAAGTTTTTATACGATATGGTAAGGGTTGGCATAATGCTTTACGGTTATACTCCGTATAAAACTAAAAAAATAACCCTTAAAAAAACGGCAACTATTTTAGCGCCGATACTACTTAGCCGTGATAACGTTTTTAATAAGCGCGTTATGTACGGTGATAAAAAGTGCAAAACTAATAGTATAAGCGTAGCGCGTATAGGCTATGCTGACGGAATAAGGCGTGAAAAAACCTACGGCGTTATAGGTAACGCGTGTATGGACGTTAGCGCCGTTAAAAAAGTAAACGGTAATAATTTTATTATTAGCGATTTAAGTTTACTTTCTAAAAAATATCACACCATTACTTACGAAACTTTAGTTAGCGTGTTAAAGCGCGCTGAAAGGATATATAAATGAGAGTTGTTAGTGGAAAACACAAAGGCCGTGTTTTAGATAAATTTAAAGGCGACGCTATTCGCCCTACTGCCGATAGAGCAAAAGAAGCGCTTTTTAACATACTATCTTATAGCGTTACGGGTGCAAACTTTTTAGACCTTTTTTCTGGTACTGGTAGTATAGGTATAGAAGCGTTGTCACGCGGGGCAAAAAAAGTTACCTTCGTTGACGCTAGCAAAGAAAGTGCTAATATTATAAAAAGCAATTTAACAAAGTTAAAAGAAGTATCAAGCGTAGAACTTTTAAGCGCTGAAACGTTTTTACTTAAAACTAGTGATACTTACGATATTATATTTTTAGACCCTCCGTATTCTTTTAACGAAGCGGACAAGCTGTTTGAAATAATAAAAAACCGTAATCTTTTAAACGAAAACGGTATAGTTATTTACGAACACGCAAGTGAAAACAAGTTTAATAGTGATTTTTTAGAAATTTACGATACTAGAAAATACGGTATAGCAACCTTTGATTTTTTAAGGAGCATAAAATGAAAAAAGCAGTATTTGCAGGCACTTTCGACCCTATTACTAAAGGGCACGAAAAGGTTATAGAAAAAGCGTCGAATTTATTCGACGAAGTTATAGTTGCTATATGTATAAACCCTAAAAAAACGTCGCTTTATACTAAAGAGGCGCGCCTTGAAATGATAAATTCGGCCACTAAAAAATACTCTAACGTAAAAACCGTAATACACGACGGGCTTGTAGTTGACCTTATGAAAGAAGTAGGCGCAATTTATTACGTAAGGGGGGTTAGAAATAATACCGACTATCTTTATGAAAACGATATGTATTTTTTAAATAAAGATTTATACCCTGAACTTATAACTATGTATTTTCCTTGTGAAAAAAACTTGCTTGAAGTTAGTTCTACTAAGGTTAGAAACGCAATTAGTAACGGGGAAGACTTATCGCCGTATTTATCAAGCGAAGTTATTAACGTAATAAAAAAGTTATAAAACAAAACTAAAAATTATTAAACTTAAAATAAACGAATACGTGCCTTGAATAATTTTTGCCAAAATAAAAAACGAACTTTTAATTTTGCATTTATTTAGGTACGTAAGCGATTGCATTATTATTGATAATCCACCAAATGAAATTAAAAACGATGTTAACGAAAGGGTAAGTGGAGTAACGCCTTGTTTTGATAGTAGGTGGCAACCTTTGGTGCACTCAATTAAGCCTGAAATAAAACCTTCGCCTAAATTTAAGGTAGTAAAAGGTTTTAATAAAAGGTTGAAAACGTAAGATAACGGCGTTAACGCGTTAAAATAAAACAAAACGTCTGACAAAACGTAAAAAATAGATATAAATCCACCCACCATTAAAACGGAAATTACTGAAGAATAAACGCTTTCATAAAGCAAGTTATCAGTTTTTGCAAATGATAGCGTTTGTAATTTATTAAAGGGCTTGTCGCCGTAGTTTTTAAAGGTTAGGGCTGTTAAAAGGGCTGATGCCACGTGCACGGCAAACAGTATAAAACCGTAAAATTTGTTATTAAAAGTTGCCGTTCCTATTGCGCCTATTATAAATAACGGACCTGACGTAGAGGCTAATACGGAAGCGCGTTTACTTTCCCCCTCGCTAATAGCGTTTGCTAAGTAAAGGTCGGTAACGGTACGGCTGCCAACTGGATAGCCCGAAATAACGCTTATAAAAAAGGCGTAAAACGACGCGCCACTAAGATTAAATATTTTACGCATAGGCTTGTCAAACTTACTAAAAACGGCGCAAAAAATTTGTAGTCCCGTAAGTAAAGCCGTTAAAAAGAAGAAGGGTAGTAGCGAAGGTAATACGCTAAAGCACCAAAGTTTTAAGCCGTTTAACGCGCTTTCAATAAACCTATCTGGGTAAATTATTATAGCCGTCATTATTAAAATTATAAAAACCGATAATAAAATTTTGCTAATACGGTTACTACTAAATTTTTTAAACTTAATCACGATAAATTTTACTATTATTAAAGGAAAATTATGTATAAACTTTTTGAAACGGAAGATACGAATATTGTTGATAGCAACGCGCCTCTTGCCGATAGAATGCGCCCACAGTCGTTAAGGGAATTTTTAGGGCAAACGGAAGTGGCTGGCGACGGTAGTTTACTTCGCCGTGCAATTACTATGGACAGGCTTGGCAGTTGTATTTTTTACGGCCCTCCGGGTACTGGTAAAACTACGCTTGCTAATATTATTGCTAATTCAACAAGTGGTAACTTTGTTAAATTAAACGCTGTAACAAGTGGCGTTCAAGACGTTAAAAAGGCAGTTGACCTTGCTAAACAAGATATGCTTACCTATGGTAAGAAAACTTATTTATTGCTTGACGAATGCCACCGTTTTAATAAAACTCAACAAGATAGTTTATTGCCGTCGATAGAAAGTGGAACTATTGTGTTTATAGGTTCTACTACTGAAAATCCGTACGCGTCAATGACGCCGGCTATTATTTCGCGTTGCCGTGTTTTTGAGTTTAAAAGTTTAAGTGACGATACTGTTAAAGGCGCTTTAAAAAAGGCTCTTACAGACAAAAAGCGTGGCTTAGGTAACGTAAACGCCGAAGTTAGTGAAGATGCAATTTCGCATATTGCAAGGGTATCTGCAGGCGATTTGCGTACTGCGTATAACGCGTTAGAACTTGCCGTTTTAACAACTCCAGTTAGTGACGACGGCGTAGTTAGGGTAACCGTTAAAGACGCAGAACAGTCTATACAAAAAAAGTCGCTTTCAATTGATGAAAATACGTACTATCACTTATTAAGCGCATTTTGTAAAAGTTTGCGTGGTAGTGATAGCGACGCTGCAATTTATTATAGCCAACGCTTAATTAAAGCAGGTTGCGACCCGTTAGTTATTGCAAGAAGGCTTATAGTTCACTCTGCTGAAGATATAGGTTTAGCCGACCCGTTTGCTATGGTTATGGCTACGTCGGCATTAACGGCTATGCAAAACATAGGCTTACCTGAAGGGCTTATTCCACTTACCGAAGCAATTATTTACGTGTGCGAAGCGCATAAATCAAATTCCGTTATCGTGGCGCTTGAAGAAGCTGGTAACGACGTAGAGATAGTGCGTGACGACGATATTCCACCATATTTAATTAACCCTGCTTATCGTGACGAAAAGGGCAAAAAAGAAAGTGCTGAATATAAATATCCACATCTTTACGGCGAGTGGGTAAAACAACAATACTTGCCTAATAAGTTAAAAGATAAAAAGTATTATCGCCCAACAACACACGGTTATGAAAGTGAAATTTTAAAAACAAGAAAGGAAAAGGGCAAAGAGTAAAACTTGTCGTTTTACGGCTAAAAAAGTCAATTTAACTATAAAATAGTTATTGTTTTAATAAAGAAACTTTGTTTTTCTTGACTAATTGAAACAATTATTGTAAAATAAAAAATAATAAAACAAACAAAGGGGAAATCAATGGAAGAAAAGGACACAAAAGCGATATCTTTTAAAGATATTGGAACCCTCATTAAAAGTAACTTGATATTAGTAATTTCAATAATTATTATATCTGGCTTATTAGGTTGTTTATATGCGTTATTTATTCAACCAGTTGAATTTACTGCAACCACTCTTTTAGAAGTAAGATATAAAGAAAGCGACGTTGAAGGTGAGTTTACTGAATCTGAAAAAGGTAAGTCAGACTCGTCTATTTATTCGTTTGCTAGATATCTTCCAAAGGGTTATGAAGTATTATTTACTTCACCATCATACGTTAAATCGTATAATGAAAACGAATTAAACGTAAACAACCCTCTCTATGGTTCGTTATATTTTAATATCGACGAAGATTTAGACGTATTATTTACCGTTTCATACACTTATTCTAAAAGATGTTCTGGCCAAGAATTTATTAACACAAAAAATTCAGTTGCTGAAACGTTAGATAAGTATATTGCAGAGGCTATTCAAAAAGTTAATGAAGACGATGCCAGCGTTTACGCTAACCGTCTTGCAGTAGTATCTAAAGCGGCTGACAGTACGGTTTCTACTGATAAAGGTATGCTTAAAATAGGCATTATTGCAACGCTTATAGGTGTAATTATTGCTTTCGTTGTGTTAATTATTAAACACCTTTTAGACGAAACCGTTGGCGAAAAAGAAGACGTTGAAGAATTAACAGGCACTACCGTTATAGCGTTTATTCCACTTGTTCAACTTGAAAAAGATGGCGCTAAAAAAAGTAAGTCGTAGGAGGTAACTATTATGGCAAATATATTTCAAAAATTATTTCCTAAAAAGAAAAGAACTAAAAGAAGCGTTCCTGAAATAGTAGTTACTGACATTCCTGGTAGCGTTAACGAATGTTATATTCGTTTACGTGATAACGTAATTTATTATTCTGATAGTGGTAAAAACAAAGTTTTACAAGTAGAATCATCTATTTCTGGTGAAGGTAAATCTACTGTATCGGCTAACCTTGCCGTTGCACTTGCAAAAAGTGGTAAAAAGGTGCTTTTAATCGACCTTGACTTCCGTCGTCCTATGGTGCATAAAATTTTCAAAACACCTAACCTTAACGGTTTAGCAGAATTTATGCTTGATGAATGTGGTAAAGAAGATTTAATTAAGAAAACTGAATACGGCGTTGACGTTGTTAACCGTGGTAAACTTGTTCACAATACTTCGCTTATTTTCATGTCTGAAAAATTCAAGGCAATTATAAATGAATTTAAAGAACAATATGATATAGTGTTGTTAGACTGTCCACCTGTTTTACAAGTAAGCGACTATATTCACATTTCTAAAATATCTGATAGTATTATTTTTATCGTAAGTAACGGTAAAGTTCATCGTTCACAAGTTAAAGAATCGTTTGAACTTTTACGTCGTGAAGGCGTTAAAATTTTCGGTACCGTTCTTACGGCAGATTCTTCGTATAGAATTTATAGAGACCGTTATTACTATTACGGCGGATATTATACGGAGAAATAATGGTAGACGTACACTCACATATTTTACCTTTTGTAGACGATGGTTGTTCTACCTTAGAAGAAGCGCTTACACTTTTAGGTGACCACGTTGCGCAAGGGGTAAAAACATTTATTCTTACACCACATTATCGTAAAGAAGAATACGAACCGTCGGTAGAAGAACTTAAAAGAGTGTTTAACGATTTTGAAAAGGCAGTTGCAGAAAAATTCCCTAACGTTAAGTTGTATTTAGGTGAAGAAATTTTTTGCGATATGAACGTTTATAGCCTTTTAAAAGAAGGAAAGGTTATTCCTATTGGTAACACTAATAAAGTTCTTTTAGAGTTCAACTACACGGCTTTTACCGATATTGCAGATTTTGCGTATAACGTTATGTATTCAGGCTACACGCCTATAATTGCACATATTGAACGTTATGAATACGTAAAACGAATTGACCAAATTGTTGAAATGAAAGAAAACGGTGCGTTAATTCAAGTTAACGCTGAAAGTTTGCTTGACCCAGTTTTAAGAAAAAGAATTTTCATTTTAATTAAAAACGGGTTAATTGACTTTATTTCAAGCGATGCGCACTATTCAAGAAAGGCGTGCGCTAAAGAAGCGTATAAAATAATTGCAAAAAAATTCTCAAGAGAAATTGCAGACAATTTATTTTTTAAAAACGCTGAAAATTTAATACTTAATTAAAAAAATCTCGGCAACGCCGAGATTTTATTTTTTGCCAAAATAAAAACGGATGCAAACGCATCCGTTTTAAATTAATTATTTGTTTTCGATAATGATAGAACCGATTGTTTCAACGATTTCGTGACAAATTGCGTTATCGATAGAAACTTTAACCTTAGGTGCTTTTCTTTTCTTTTTAGAAGCGAAAAGATTTTTGAAGCCGATTTCAAGTGGTTCGCCTTCTAAACCTTCAGTTGTTAAGCAAAGTTCAAATTCGCCTGCTTTAAGTCTTTTAACGCCGGCAACAATCATAAAGATACCTACGATAACAAGGCAGAGAGGAATACCAAAACCGATTAAAAGGTATGCTGGTAATTTGCTTGCAGTTTTGTGAGATGCGCTAACTGATTTAACACAGCTTACAGGAATTTCTGTACGAGCGATGTAGTTTTTGTTTGCTGTTTCAGTAATAATACGTTTATCAGTAATAGTAAGAGTGCTTTCAGTTACAACTCTTTTTTGTTTTTTAGAACCATATTTCCATTCTTTAATTAAAGTTTCGTTTTTTGCTAAAATCATAATAAATTCTCCTTAAAATTTAAATTAGTTGCTAATAGTTAATTTTAAACTACTTAGCCTTTTTGCCGTCTTCTTCGGCTATCATTCTGGCTTCAGCAAGTGCTGCGCCTATTGAATAAGTAAATTCTTGACATGCTTTTTTGTTAATATGAATTCTAATTTTACCTATTCTGCCTTTAGAAGGTATATTCTTTGCGATTG
>JAGBYC010000202.1 GCA_017628935.1 Clostridia bacterium
AGCATAGGCGTTGCAAGTGTTTTTTTGCTTTTGTTATTTCTTTTTATTTTTTGAGTTAGACAAACTGTTTCTAAACACCTTTTCACCGTGAATATACTCTTTTCTTCCACGCGAATTACTACCTTTTTTAGTTTGTGTTTTGGTAGGCTTTTTATTAGAATTTTCTACTTTTTTATTAAGATTAGCCAAAATATACGCTTTATTAACAAGGTCACGATTTTCAGGCAAACGGTATTGAAGTAAAGCGCGTTGCATACGCTTTTCGTTAGCCGTTTTTGGTACGAATACCGGCTTTAACGTATCAGGGTCAACACCCGTATAATAAATACAAGTTGAACGAGTTGACGGCGTAGGGTAAAAATCTTGCACTTGCTTAGGCATATAACCTATACCTTTAAGATAATCGGTTAAACAAACGGCGTCGTTCACCGTACAGCCAGGGTGCGAAGAAATTAAATACGTCACTAAAAACTTCTTTTTACCCTCCTTAATATTCGCCTTTTCATACATATCGCTAAACTTTTTATACACCGAAAAACTTGGCTTATTCATAACGCGCAAAACGTTATCAGAAATATGCTCTGGCGCAACCTTTAACTGCCCCGAAATATGATGTTTAACAAGTTCAGGAAGAACGTTTTTATTCGTATCGTAAACTATATAGTCGTATCTAATACCACTACGAATAAACACCTTTTTAACGCCTTTAACTGCGCGTGCTTTACGTAGTAAATTTATAAAACCAGTATGGTCAACTATTAAATTTTTACAAGGGGTATTACCTATACAATAACGGTTTTTTCACACCCCGTTTTTGCAATGAATATAACAAGATGGCTCACGGAAGTTAGCAGACGGACCAGACAAGTCGTGAATATAGCCTTTAAAGTCTTTATCAGTAGTTAAAAGTTCAATTTCACTAATAATACTTTCGTCGCTACGTTTTTGTATGCGCCTACCTTGATGATAGTTAATAGCGCAGAACGAACAACTACCAAAACAACCCCTATGGCTTGTTACTGAAAACTTAACTTCTTCAATCGACTTAATTCCACCTTCATTTTCATACGACGGGTGGTAAGAACGCATATACGGTAAAGCGTAAATTTTATCCATTTGCGCCGTTGTTAACGGATACGCTGGCAAGTTTTGAAGAACGATTTCGCCGTTGTTTTGAATTTGATATAATACGTCGGCATTTAAAGCGTCGGTATTACTACTTTCAACTTTAAACGCCTTAGCGTAATTGATTTTATCGCTTAAAATATCGTTATACGACGGAAGTTCAACGTAGCCTTTTTGACGCAAAGCGTCAAGTTCACTTAAATTACACCTTACCGAAGTACCCCTAACGTTTTTTATTTTAGTTATAGGAACGCCCCTTTTAATAAGCGCTAAAATATCCCAAAACGGATTTTCGCCCATACCGTAGATAAGTAAGTCTGCCCCACTATCAGTTAATATAGACGGCATAATTTTATCAGCCCAGTAATCGTAATGTGAAAAACGACGAAGCGACGCTTCAATTCCACCTATAACTACGGGTACGTCAGGAAATAAACGCTTAAGCGTTTTAGTATAAAAAGTAACCTGCCTATCTGGGCGTTTACCTTGTTTAGACGGTGGAGAATACACGTCGCCATCACGCTTACGCTTAGCAACGGTATAGTTGTTTACCATACTATCCACTACGCCACCAGAAACTAAGTATGCAATTTTAGGTTGGTCGAAAACTTTAAACTCGTCGTCGGTTAAAGGCTGTGGAATTATACCCACGCTAAAACCTTCGGCTTCAATAAGCCTACTAATTACTGCGTGCCCGTATGTAGGATGGTCAACGTACGCGTCAGACGCAATCAATATAAAGTCAAGCGCCTCGCCTGACGTTTCAACTTTATTTATAGGTAAAAACATAATAATTTAAAAAACGCTAATACTTAAAATATGCTAATATTAACTTACGTTTTAAGTATCGTGTATATAATATCGGTAAACGTGTACGCCTTTACGCTACTTAAAAATCAGCAAAAAAGTGAAGACTGTTGCGAAAAAACGCGTATACGCGACGGTAAACTACTTTTTACTGCACTACTTGGTGGTAGCGTAGGAATAATAGTATCTTCAATAATTACTAAGCACCGAAGTAACAGTATGTTTATAATGGTTTTAATGCCTATTTTAGCAGTGTTAAACGCGTATATGGTATACCTGTTTTTTAGTAGTGGAATGGAGTTTTTGTTTCCTACTACCATATAATTATTAACTACTTAATTATTGTACCATAATACTTTAAACTTTGCAATAAATATTTACCTAAACAACTAATGGCAAGCAATAAAACGCTTTGCCGTTTTTTATTTTTTTAAATTAAAAGTTTAAGTAAGCATTACTTAAAAGGCAAAAAATACATGGATTTTTTAAATTTTACTAACTTTTTTATATAATTTTGAATTATATAGTTTGCCAAAACTTAATTTTTATGGTAAAATGACTGTACATTTTTATTTATTAAATTGAAGGAGTTATTAAAGCATGAAAAAACTTATTACGTTTTTAATGTCGATTTTAATGGTTTTCGGCATTGCAACTATGACGGCTTGTGACAATGCTATCACGATTTGGACTGGTAGCACAGGTGGTACTTATTGCGCTTTTACAAACGGTTTACAAACTCAACTTACTAAAAAAACTGGTTACACTTTCAACGTTGTTGGTGATACTGGTGGTTCGGTTGCCAACCTTAAAGCAATCGGCAGTGGCGACTGTAAAATGGCTATCGTTCAAAACGATACGATGGTAAACGCTTACAACGGCTTTACTTCTAGCTTTGCTCAATCTGGCGCTATTACAAACTTCTCTGTAATCGGTCAAGTTTACCCAGAAGTTATTCAAATAGTAACTGACGATGCTAACATTAAATCACTTGCCGACCTTAAAGGCAAAAACAAAACTGTTTCAGTTTCTATCGGTGACGTTGGTTCTGGCGTAGAAGCAAACGCTGTTGCTCTTTTAAAAGAATACGGCGTTGATATTAGATTAGAAGGAGACAAATACGTTTCTAACGATATTACAATTCAAAACCTTTCAGTTGCTAAATCTGCTGAAGCTATGAAAGATAATAAACTTGACGTGTTCTTCTTTACTTCAGGCGCACCTGCAACTTCTATTACTGAAATTGCACTTGCTAAACCAGTTTATATGCTTGGTTTAAGCGACGCAGTTATGAACAAGTTTATTTCTGAAAATAAAATTGACGGTAAATACGACGTTTACTCTGTTCAATCTATCACTCACGCTCAATACGACTTTATTTCTGAAGGTCAAATTGTAAAAACTATCGGCGTTAGCGCAACTTACATTATTTCTAACAGCGTTAGCGAAGAAGTTGCTTACAACATTACAAAAGCACTTTGGGAAAGTAAAGGCAGTATCGGTCACGCAGTTGAATCTACAATGGATATTAACAACGCTTTGGAAACGATAGGTAACGTTCCAGTTCACCCAGGCGCTGCTAAATATTACACTGAACAAGGTTTAACAGTTGATAACGTAGCACAAATTTAATTCAACGTAACAAACATTTAAAGCGGGGTTTATATCCCGCTTTGCAATATAAGGATTAATATGACGAAAACAAAAACTAACAACACAAGTACGGACTTATCTGCTGAAGAGTTGATGAAAAAGTTCGATAAAGATAGCAAAAACCGTAATTTAACGGGGGTTTATAAAACCGTATACAATGCTTTCTTAATCGCTTTTGCCGTTTATATTTTATTCGTTGCACTTTTATCTGAAGGTATGACGGAGTTTACTAAACTTCCTTTATTTTTAGGTTTTATAATGGTGCTTGGATATTTTAAATTCCCTGCTTGTGAAAAAGACGCTGAAAAAGAAAATTACCTTCCTTGGTACGATATACTTCTTGCAATAATTTCATTTGGTTGTTGTTTATACTACGTAATTAACCAAAATGAAATTATCTATATGGGTGGGCATATTCAAACTGAACAAATTATTATAGGTATACTTTGCATTATTTGTTTATTTGAACTTTGCCGTCGTGCAATAGGTGTTCCACTTATGGTAGTTGCCGGCGCATTTATTATATACGCAATTATTTGGCTTTTCAGTAACAACCCTGCTACCGTAATTAGAAATTTAATTTTCAACTTGTTCTACAACCTTAACTGTGGTATTTTCTCAACCCCAGTTGCAGTTTGTTCAAGCTTTATCGTAATTTTTATAATTTTCGGTTCGTTCCTTGAAAAAACTGGTATAGGCACTTTCTTCGTTGACTTAGCAAACTCTTTAGTAGGTACTGCTGCTGGTGGCCCTGCAAAAGTTGCCGTTATTTCATCAGCCCTTGAAGGTATGTATTCAGGCTCGTCAGTTGCTAACACGGTAGGCTCTGGCTCTATTACTATTCCAGTTATGAAAAACACTGGTTATCGCCCTGAATTTGCCGCCGCCGTTGAGGCTGCTGCAAGTACGGGTGGTCAAATTATGCCACCTATTATGGGTGCAGCCGCTTTCTTAATGAGCCAAATTACAGGTTTCCCTTACTCAACAATCGTAGTGTGCGCTATTTTACCT
>JAGBYC010000203.1 GCA_017628935.1 Clostridia bacterium
AGAAGTAACGTTTTCGCTACTTCTTTTTTATTTTATAAATATTAAAAAAACGGTGTAAAAAAAGTTGACAAATATTTTAGAAGGTGCTAATATATACACGACAAGTAGAAGTTAACCCTTCTCGCCGGCAACAATTAGGTTCGCCTTGGCTTGATAATGCTTTTAACACCACAATAGGTGTATTTTGCAAACGGGTTACTTTTGTAGCCCGTTAATTTTTTTATAGGATGGTATACGATTATTAAAGACCAACATCAAATAAACGAAGAAATAAGAGATAAAGAAGTACGCCTTATAGGTAATAACGGCGAACAACTTGGTATCGTAAGTGGTATCGAAGCGCAACGTATTGCATACGAAAGCGACCTTGACCTTGTTAAAATTTCTCCGTCGGCTAATCCGCCGGTTTGTAAAATTATGGACTACGGCAAGTTTAAGTTTGAACAACTTAAACGTGCTAAAGAAGCTAAGAAAAATCAAAAAGTTGTTGAACTTAAAGAAATTTGGCTTTCAATGACAATTGATATCGGCGACCTTAACGTAAAAGCAAAGCAAGCCGTAAAATTCCTTAGCGCAGGTAATAAAGTAAAAGTATCAATTAGAATGCGTGGTCGTCAAAACGCTCACTCTAACTTAGGTGTTGACGTTATGAACAAATTCTTTACTATGATTGAAGAAAACGCAGTTATGGAAAAGAAGCCTTTACTTGAAGGTAGAAACATTTTAATGATATTAGCCCCAAAGGCTTAATTAACGTTGTAAAAATTTAGGAGGATAAATATATGCCAAAAATGAAATCGCATAGTGGTGCTAAAAAACGTTTTTCTCTTACTGCAACTGGTAAGGTTAAAAGAGGTCACCAAGGTAAGAGCCACATCTTATCTAAAAAGAACACAAAAAGAAAAAGAAGATTAAGAACAACTTCTTACGTAGACAACAATCAGGAAAAGACAATTAAGTCTTTAATTCCTTACAAAAACTAATAAAGGAGATTGACGAGTTATGCTTATTAAAAGAGGTGTAAACGCTGTTAAAAAGCGTAGAAAAATAATGAAACTTGCTAAAGGTTACTACGGTGCTAAAAGTAAACTTTACCGTGTAGCACGTGAAGCCGTAATGAAATCTTTAAATTACGCTTACGTAGGCAGAAAAAACAAAAAGAGAGATTTCCGTCAACTCTGGATTGCTCGTATTAACGCAGCGTGCAGACTTAACGGTTTATCATACAGCAAATTTATGTATGGTCTTAAACTTGCTGATTTAAATCTTAACAGAAAAGTTCTTGCAGATATGGCTGTTAACGATGCTAACGGTTTCGCTACTTTAGTTGAAACTGCAAAGGCTAAACTTTCTAAATAATACCACAAGGCTGCCTAAAAATTATAGACAGCCTTTAAGTTTTAAATTATGGTTTATTCATCAAAACAAAACGCGGTTATTAAAGAAATAGCGTCACTTAAAGACAAAAAATACCGTAACAAACTTCGCTTATATATCGCCGAAGGCGTTAAAATGGTAAACGAAGCAATTAACGCTGGTATTTCAATTGATAAAGTGGTTGCTACAAGCGAAATTTTACCGCAAATTAACAAAGGCAATTACAAAGTAATTGAAGTTACGCCTGAAGTGTTTTCATATCTTTCAGATGAAACTGCTCCACAAGGTGCGCTTGCCGTAATAAACATACCTAATAAACCTATTTCTCAGCCAAAAGGAAACGCCCTTATTTTAGACGGCGTTCAAGACCCTGGCAATATGGGTACTATTATTCGTACGGCTAACGCTTTTGGGTATAACGATATTTATTTATTAAATTCAGTTGACCCGTATTCTAATAAAGCAGTTAGGGCAAGTATGAGTGGTATTTACTTTGTAAACGTTTATAAAACCGACCTTGAAAGTGCTTTAAAAGTTTTAAACGGCGCTCAAATTATCGTTGCCGATATGGGTGGCGAAAATTTAGACGCGTTTTCTACAAACAAAAAGCATTGTATAGTAGTAGGTAACGAAGCAAACGGCGTAAGTAACGAAGTTAAGCAAATTGCTAATAAGGTTGTAGGTATTCCTATGAACGCTAATAGCGAAAGTTTAAACGTTGCCGTAGCAAGTGCAATTATGATGTATAAACTTAAGTAAAGGAGAATTATTATGTCAGGACATAGCAAATGGGCTAACATTAAAAATAAAAAAGCAAAAACAGACGCTGCTAAGGGTAAAATTTTCACTAAAATAGGTAGAGAACTTGCCGTTGCTGCTAAAGCAGGTGCAGACCCATCAACAAACAGCAAGCTTGCCGACGTTATTGCCAAAGCAAAAGCGGCTAACATGCCTAACGATAACATTCAACGTTCTATCAAAAAGGCTGCCGGCGAACTTGGTAACGTAAACTACGAAACAAAAATTTACGAAGGTTACGGCGTAGGTGGTAGTGCAGTTATCGTTAAAACTCTTACCGATAACGTAAACAGAACGGTTGGTGAAGTACGCCACATTTTTGATAAATACGGCGGAAACATGGGTACAACTGGTTCAGTATCGTACATGTTTGAAAATAAAGGTGTAATTATTATTGAACGCACAGTTTCTTTAGATGAAGACACAGTTATGGAAATGGCGCTTGACGCTGGCGCAGACGACGTTATCGTTGAAGACGATTGCTACGAAGTTCGTACTGCTCCAAGTGATTTCTCTGCCGTTCGTAAATACTTTGAAGAAAAGGGTATTACGCTTGAAGATGCTGACGTTTTAATGGTTCCAAACGACAAAATCGACTTAAATGCAGACCAAATGGTATCGTTTATGAAGATGCTTGACGCGTTTGACGATAACGACGACGTTCAAGACGTTTACCACAACGTAAATTTACCTGAAGAAGATGAAGACGAATAAAATTTAAGCGACGCATATTAGCGTCGCTTTTAAATTTTTTTAACATTTTTTAAAAATCGTGCATAAAATATTTTAGCGCGCTCAAAATAATACTACGACGGTAAGAAATAAAAAAATTGATAAACACCGTTTATTAAGAAAATTATTTTGTATATACGTCGTTTAAAATAGCCGTAATTATACGGTATAGCTTAGTAATTTACAGAGACTTTTCGCTCCGTAAATTACGGAGCGGGAAGGTCGTTATTATATAGCGTCCTTCTTTTTTTATTGCAATAAATTATAAAAAAGTTTAAAAATTTCGCTAAAAAGTGCGTCAAAAGGGGTGGTGAACGAGTAATTTATTAAAAATGCTTGCATAAGTTGAAAATATCTTATATAATATATAAGGTTATGTTAGCCGTTATGAAATTAGGCTTACATAACTTACTCTACAAAAGGTGGATTTTATTTTGAGTGCTATAAACGTAAACGTTTTCAAAAATATGCTTATTGGTGGTGCAAGTAATTTAAAAAACCACTCTAACGAAATTAACGACTTAAACGTGTTTCCAGTGCCAGACGGTGATACTGGTCTTAACATGTGCAAAACCATTGACGGTGGTGTTGCAAAAATTATAAATAAAGACTTTACTTCGGTTAGTGAATTGATGAACGAATTCGTTCACGGTACTTTATTATCAGCGCGTGGTAACTCTGGCGTTATTTTATCACAAATTTTCAAAGGCGTTAGCGTTGGTTTACAAGGTCTTAGCGAAGTTAGCGTTGTTCAACTTGTTCACGCTTTAGAAGAAGGCGTTAAGTTTGCTTATTCGGCAGTTGAACGCCCTATTGAAGGAACAATTTTAACAGTTTTCCGTGAAGCAACTGAATACGAAGTAAAAATTATTACTGACGATACTACGGTTGAAGAATTTTTTAAATTACATATCGAACAAGCGGCTAAAACGCTTGCCAGAACTAAAGAAATTTTACCTCAACTTAAAGAAGCAGGGGTAGTTGATAGTGGTGGCGCTGGCTATTTAAGAATTGTTGAAGGTATGTACAAAGCACTTACTGGCGAAGAAATTGTTGTTACGGTTGACGACTATCAAGAAGTTGAAAAAGAACTTGATTATTCGGCGTTTACACGTGATAGCATAATGACGTATGGTTATTGTACTGAACTTATTATTCGCTTACAAACTTCTAAAACAGACGTTGATAATTTCGACGTATCAGTTATTCGTGAAGAACTTAAAGCAATTGGTGGCGATTCTATCGTAACTTATAGTGACGGTGATATCGTTAAAGTTCACGTTCACACTTTAACGCCAGGCGTAGCGTTAAACGTTTGCCAAAAATACGGCGAATTTTTACACCTTAAAATTGAAAATATGACCCTTCAACACGAAGAAACTATTTCTACAAAAGTTGAAGAGAAAAAGCATATTGCAGTTGTAACCGTTGCAAACGGTGACGGACTTATCGATTTATTCAAGCAATTAGGTGCAGACGGTGTTGTTAACGGTGGTCAAACTGGTAACCCTGCCGCCGCCGACTTTATTGAAGAATTTAAGAAAATTAACGCTGAAAACATTATAGTTTTCCCTAACAACGGTAACATTATTTTAGCGGCTGAACAAGCGGCTGAACTTTATACTGACGCTAAGGTAACGGTTGTTCCTACAAAAACAATTCAACAAGGTTACTGTGCGTTATCAGTAGTTTCTGATTGTGAAGAATTCGACGCGCTTATTGAAGATATTAAAGCAGTAATTAGTGGCGTAAAAAGTTACGAAGTAACTTACGCTGTGCGTGACGCTAAGTTAAACGGCGTTGAAGTTAAAAAAGATGAGTTTATGTGTATATCTGACGGTAAGCTTATTTCAGCAGGTATCGGTAGGGTAAACGTACTTATTGACGCTTTACGTAAAACTGACGATATTGATGAAAAAGAATTGCTTACAGTGTTCTACGGTAAAAAACTTGCAATGAACGAAAAAAATCGTTTCCGTGATGCAGTTGAAGAACTTTTCCCTGACTTAGAACTTATCGAATACGAAGGCGGTCAAGACATTTACAGTTTCTTAGTTTGCCTTGAATAATTTAATACGAAACGGAGTAGTAATACTCCGTTTTTTTATTTGTTATAGCGTTAAAGCCGTTTTATAAAATTAAAAAAAGTTGTTTTATCACTATTTATTGCTTAGTAAGTATCTTGACTAATTTTAAATTATGTATTAAAATATATATAATAAATTAAAGTGGGGAAGTATCGTGCGAATTTTAGGAATTGACCCTGGCTTAGCAACGGTTGGTTGGGGTGTTATCGATTATAATAACGGTAAAGCGAAAGTAGTTTCGTACGGCACTATTTTAACTTCTAAAAACGATAGCTTTCCTGATAGATTAAAAACTATTGAAGAAGACTTAAAGGTTATTATTAACAAGTTTAAACCAGACGAAGCGGCGCTTGAAGAGTTGTTTTTTAATAACAACGTAACAACGGCTATTAACGTGGCGCAGGCTCGCGGGGTAATAGTTTTAACGTTATCTAAAGAATGTGGTAAACTTTTTGAGTATACGCCACTTCAAATAAAGCAAGCGTTAACCGGTTACGGTAGAGCAGAAAAACATCAAATTCAAGAAATGACTAAACTTTTGTTAGGGCTTGATAAAATTCCACGCCCAGACGATGCTGCCGACGCTTTAGCAATAGCGTTAACACACTCACAAACAAGCAAAATGAACTCTGTGTTCAGTATTAAATAGGTGCATTATGATAGGTTATATCAAAGGAAAAACTCTCCACGCTAACGACGGTGTGGTTATACTTGAAAACAACGGTTTCGGTTTTGAAATTTTATGTTCAGCCGAAGCGTATGAAATGCTTGTAAACGCAGGTCAAGGTGGCATTTACACATATCTTGCAGTAAGAGAAGATGCGCTTAACCTTTACGGCTTTATTTCACTTGAAGAAAAAAGTATGTTTTTAAAACTTATTAGCGTTTCTGGTGTAGGCCCTAAAATGGGTATTGCAGTGCTTTCAAGTATGCCGTTACAACAACTTGCCTTTATTATTGCATCGCAAGACGTAAAATCGCTTTCTAAAGTAAAAGGCTTAGGCAAAAAGACGGCTGAACGCATTATTTTAGAACTTCGCGAAAATATTTCGTCGCTTGACCTTCCTGAAGAAACGGGCAAAAAGTCAAAAACCGTTAAGCAAGCGCTTACTCCACTTGAAGACGATGCTATTATAGCACTTATGAGTTTAGGCTTTACGCGTAGCGTATCTGAATCGGCAGTTAAAAACGCTGAAGAACACGGCGCTGATACTATTGAAAGCATTATTACTTACGCACTTCAAACAATTAAGTAAAAGGTGATTTTATGATAGACGAACACTCTATAGGTTTTACCGAAGTTGACGTTGAACGCGTTGTTGACGTTGAACGTAACGACTTTGATACAATTGAAAATATTTTACGTCCTAAATCAATGGATGGTTACGTTGGTCAAGATAAGGTTAAAGATAATTTAACTATTTTTATGAAGGCTAGTAAAATGCGTAACGAAGCGTTAGACCACGTTTTATTATACGGCCCTCCGGGTTTAGGTAAAACTACGCTTGCGCACATTATTGCAAGTGAAATGGGTAGCCAAATTAAAATTACGTCTGGCCCTGCTATTGAAAAATCAGGTGACCTTGCTGCAATTTTAACTAATCTTAACGACGGCGACGTATTGTTTATTGATGAAATTCACCGTTTAAACCATAACGTTGAAGAAATTTTATATCCTGCAATGGAAGATTTTACCCTTGATATTATTACGGGTAAAGGTCCGTCTGCACGAACTATTAACATACCACTTAAACGCTTTACTTTAGTAGGGGCAACAACTAAGGCTGGTATGATTTCTTCTCCACTTCGTGATAGATTTGGTATTTTATGCCGTTTAGAACTTTATAGTGAAGGGGAACTTGCCGAAATTGCACGTCGTTCAGCGTCAACTTTAAACGCTGAATTAGATTATACTGCGTCAATTGAAATAGTTAAGCGTAGCCGTGGCACGCCACGTATCGTTAACCGTTTACTTAAACGCGTGCG
>JAGBYC010000204.1 GCA_017628935.1 Clostridia bacterium
ACGTAGGGCACACAAAATCTTGTGCTTTATAATAAACAAAAATAAAAAAATATTAAAAACAAAGATATTATTGGAGGAAACTAATAATGGCAAAGGCTAAATTCGAAAGAACTAAACCGCACTTAAACATTGGTACTATTGGTCACGTTGACCATGGTAAAACAACTCTTACTGCTGCTATCACTATGGTTCTTGCATCTCAAGGTTCTGCTGAAAAAATGAGATACGACCAAATCGATAAAGCTCCAGAAGAAAAAGCTCGTGGTATCACAATTAACACTTCACACGTTGAATACCAAACTGAAAAACGTCACTACGCTCACGTTGACTGCCCAGGCCACGCTGACTACGTTAAAAACATGATTACTGGTGCTGCTCAAATGGACGGCGCTATCCTCGTAGTTGCTGCATCTGACGGTCCAATGCCACAAACAAGAGAACACATTCTTCTTGGTCGTCAAGTAGGCGTTCCTTACATCCTTGTTTTCCTTAACAAGTGTGACCAAGTAGACGACGAAGAACTTCTTGAACTCGTTGAAATGGAAATTCGTGAAATCCTTAACGAATACGAATTCCCAGGTGATGATACTCCTATCATCCGTGGTTCAGCTCTTAAAGCACTTGAATTCGCTTCTAACTGCGACGATGCTGCTACAATCAAAGCTGCTCCTGAATGTCAATGTATCTTCGAACTTATGGCTAACGTTGACGAATACATTCCAGACCCTGAACGTGATTCAGACAAACCATTCCTTCTCCCTGTAGAAGACGTATTCACAATCACTGGTCGTGGTACTGTTGCAACTGGTAGACTTGAACGTGGTATCGCTAAAGTTGGTGACCCATGTGATATTATCGGTATTAAAGCTCAAAAAGCTACATCAGTTATCACTGGTCTTGAAATGTTCCGTAAACAACTTGACGAAGCATACGCTGGTGACAACGTAGGTGCACTTCTTCGTGGTATCGACAGAACTATGATTGAACGTGGTCAAGTAGTATGTAAACCAGGTACTGTTCAACCTCACACTGAATTCAAAGGCCAAGTTTACGTATTAACTAAAGAAGAAGGTGGTCGTCATACTCCATTCTTCAACAACTACCGTCCTCAATTCTACTTCAGAACTACAGACGTTACTGGTTCAATTCAACTCCCTGCAGGTGTTGAAATGGTTATGCCTGGTGACCACGTAACTATCGACGTTAAACTTATCACTCCAGTAGCGATGGAAGAAGGTCTTCGTTTCGCTATCCGTGAAGGTGGTAGAACTGTTGGTTCAGGCGTTGTATCTGAAATCGTTAAATAATTTTAATGGTTTTATAACCCTAAATTAAAAGCATAGCCTTATGGCTATGCTTTTTTTCTTACGTTAAATAAAAAAATCTCACGCAACGCGTGAGATTTTGTATTTTATAATATTAAAGTAAAGGAATAGTTGCTAAATAGATAATATCAGGGCGTTCAGCAGCGTCGCCTTCAGCAAGTACAAACGCTTTTTTATAAACTACGCCACCTGCTTTTTTAACTATTTTTTCAAGTCCTTCAAGTGATGCGCCAGTAGAAACAACGTCGTCAACAATACCAACTTTTTTGCCTTTAATAAGGTCAAGGTCATGCTTAGAAAGGTATAATTTTTGTTCAACGCCAGTAGTAATTGAACTGCCGTAGCCAACTTCAATACCGTCTTGCATATATAATTTTTTAGACTTTCTTGCAACGGCGTAATAGTCGTGTTTAAGTTCACGCGCAATTACGTGGCAAAGTTGTAAACCTTTTGATTCTGCTGTAATTAAAACGTCGCAATCTGAAAGGAATTTAGAAAGACGCTTGCCACAGTGCTCAGTTAAACTTGGGTTGCCGTGTAAGTTAAAAAATGCAATATTAATTCCACTTGGTAATGGAAGTATAGGAAGATTTGCTTCATAGCCTTGAATATCTACTTTTAAAAATTTGTTCATAACACACCTCTAATACTATTTTACCACTGTTTAATAAATATGTAAATATATTTATTAAAATTTTTTCAATGAATTTAAAGTATATAATCAAAACTTGTTTCATAAAATTTATAGAAGGTGCATTATGAAGTATTATTCAGTAAAAACAAGCAAAATTTTTAACGCTTTATATAGCGCTCCTACCGGTTTGACGGACGCGCAAGTTAAATTAAACAAAGAAAAATACGGCACGAACGTAATTACAAAAAAGAAACAAAAAAGTGTGTTTAAAAAGATTGTTGACGCAATTTTAGACCCCATGCTTTTAATTTTAGTTATTGCACTTGTTATTACAGTTGGTGTTAACGTTGGAAAGGCTATAAAAGGGCTTGAAACGGACTTTTTCGAGTGTGCTGGTATATTTATATCTATCGCTTTAAGCGTTGCTTTAACGGTTATTATGGAAGGCAAATCGCAAAAAGCGTTTGACCTATTAAATAACGTAAACGAACACTCTGCCGTAAAAGTTTTAAGAAACGGTAACGTAATAATTATTAACCAGTCGCAACTTGTTGTTGGCGACGTTTTGTTTTTAGAGGCAGGCAATAAAATTTTTGCTGATGGTAGAATTATAAGTTCAACTAATTTAACTGTTGACGAAAGCGCATTGACGGGTGAAAGCGTTGGAGTTTTAAAGCGTGCCGACGTAGTTTTAAGCGAAAAAACACCTTTAGCCGAACAAATAAATTCGGTATTTTCAGGCACTTTTGTTATTGAAGGAACGGCAAAAGTAATAGTTACTGCCGTTGGTAATAACACTGAAAAGGGTAAAATTTCAACTGACTTACAAAGCGATAATTCTATATCAAAGCCCTTGCAAGAAAAGTTAACAAGACTAAGTAAATTAGTAACTTTATTAGGTTTAATTGCATCAGTTTTTGTGTTAATTTTAACGGTGATAAAATTATTTTTAACGGGTAACGTAACCTTTGATAGCGTTGAAGACGCAGTGCTTAGTTCAATAATACTAATAGTAGCGTCGGTGCCCGAAGGTTTGCCTACAACGGTTGCTATTGCGCTTAGTTTAAACTTGGTAAAATTAAGTAAGCAAAACGCCTTAGTTAGAAAGTTAATTGCGACTGAAACGGTAGGGTGTGTTAGCGTAATTTGTTCTGATAAAACGGGCACTTTAACAGAGAATAAAATGCGTGTTAAAAAGGTCGTTCGCGGGGTTGATTTAATAGAAGAAAAAATCTTAAAAAATCAAGATATTATCAGCAATATTTGCATAAATTCTACTGCCGAAATCACGCAAAATAACGGCGTAATGAACTATTATGGAAGCGTTACTGAATGCGCCCTATTAGAAGTTGTTAAAAAAAGCAAAATCGACTATTTAGCTGTGCGTGAAAGTGCAAGCGTAACAAGTAGAATTCCTTTTTCATCGCAAATAAAATATATGCAAACAACCACTAAAGAAAGGGTGTATATTAAAGGTGCTTATGAAGTTGTTTTAGACAAATGCAACCTTACGTATTACGAAAAAAACAGTATAATTAGCGCCATAAATAAGTACGTTAGTCAAGGTGGTAGGGTGCTTTGTTTTGCCAGTAAAATTGATGAAGAAAACGCCTATCGTTACGACGGGTTTGCAGTTATTACCGATGAAATTCGCCCTGACGTTTTTAAGTCAGTTAAAGAGTGTTTAAACGCAGGTATAAAAGTTAAAATTCTAACGGGTGATAGCGAAGAAACTGCGTACTACGTTGCAAAAACGCTTAACGTTGCTAAAAGTAAGAGTGAAGTTTTAACGGGTAGTGAAATTGACGAAATGTCTACTGAAGAATTAAGGCGCGTAATTAACACGGTAAACGTAGTTGCAAGAAGTACTCCTAAAACAAAACTTAAAATAGTAAACGCCCTAAAACTAAACGGTGAAGTGGTGGCTGTAACTGGCGACGGTGTAAACGACGCCCCTGCCATAAAAAATGCCGATTTAGGTATCGCAATGGGTAGTGGCAGTGAAATTACCAAAGAAGTTAGCGATATTATTTTA
>JAGBYC010000205.1 GCA_017628935.1 Clostridia bacterium
CTTCTCCAAAGTGCTATCAGCATACAGTCCTCATCCATAAAGACACCTGAGAGTGTTACTCCTTCGGTCGCGCAAAGCGCATTTCCTGTAAGCCTCGTATAGCTATTAAATTTAATAATGGTATTATACCATAATAAAATTTAAAATGCAATAAAAACCCCGTGTTAGTTAAACACGGGGTAGTTTATTATTCAGCGTCAGTTTCTTCAGCGTCAGTTTCGTTTAATACGTCGTTGCCTTTTTCAAGTTCTTCAAGGTCAATAACTTCTTCAACTACTTCTTCGTTTTCTTCGCCGATGCGTGCTGCTTCTTCATAGTCGTATTCCGTATCAAAATCGTCTTTTTCAACGTTAATTTTTGACTTTTTATCAAGAATTTTCTTAATAGCGATTGAGCGCGCGTCTTTAGAATAATATTCTTCTTTTTTCTTAGCAGTTTTAGCACGTTTTTTAGTGTTGTTTTTAATAATTACTACTACGATAGCAATTATAAGCGCAAGTGCTATAATACCAGAAATAATTAAAAGTGGTAAATCTTGAGTAAGCGAATCTTTGTAAGGGTTGCTTTCTTCGTTTTCAGTTTCTTCTTCCTCTTCAGTTGTAGTTTCGTCTATAACGTTATCAACGTGAATAGTTTCGTAAGAAACAAACTTAATATAATCGTTACCTTTATAAACTTCAGTAGCAGGGAATTCGCGAGTTTTTTCTGCCTCTTCGCCGTCGTCGTTAGTGTACTTAACGGTTGCTACGCGTTTATATTCAAACGAACTGAAAGTGTAAGATGCTTTTTTAGTAGCGTCAGTTTCATTTTTAATAAGAGTGTTAAATTCGTCAACGTATTGAGCTTTTTCTTTAGCAAAATCGTCTGCTTCAAAGTCAGCAATATAAACATTATCAACGAATATAGTACCTACGCTACCAGCGCCACCGTCACGGTCACCGTTGTAAATTTCAACACGGTAATCAATGCTTTCGTTACCAGTTGCTACGTAGAAACGAATTTCAACCCAGTTTTCGTTTGCTTTATGTGAAGTAGCAGTAACTACGCCAGACTTGATAATTTGGTTTTCACCGTCGTCGTCACCAGTAATGTCAAGAAGGTCAAACTTATTAGTAGTAAGGTTGTATTTAGTAGTAGAAAGATATACGTTTGCTTTAGCGCTACCAGTTACGCGTAATTTAACAATAATAGCAGTGTAAGAGTTTGCGCTAAGAGTTGATTTACTTGAAACAAGTGCCGAGTTAGTTAATTCTTTATTATGAAGAACTAATGATTGAGCGTTAGTATTGTAAGTTTTTTTGTCGCTTCTTAAATTAGTTAAAGTTTTTAAAGTAGCAACGTCAAACGTATAACCGTTAGCAATATAAGTATCATTGTAAGCACTATTTACTAAACCAGATTCAACTTTAGTTTTGTCAGTGGCAACAAGGTTAAATTCAGGAACGCTAACTGGTTTAGATTGAATTTCTAACTGGCCAGCAATATCAGTTGAAAGGCTGTATTCGTCGTGCGAGTGAGCGTCTTTACTATCGTCAAAGTTATTGATATCACCGTAAAGCGTTTTCTTACTTGAGTTATTGTTTGAAGAAATAAGGTTGTAAATTTCTTCACTTACAACAGCGTCTTGAACGTTTGCGATAATTGCGTAACCTTCAGCAAGGTCGCGTGAAGGCATATTAGATGTAACGCCTTTATCAATGCCTAAAAGCATATTCAACGTAAACTTAACGTCGTTTTTGGTAGGGTTGTAAACTGCAACGGTGTATTTATTCCAGTAACCAAAATCACCTTTTTCGTCACCAGCTTTAATGTTTGCAAATACGTCAACTGCGTCTTTACCAGTTTCTTGAAGTTGAATTTTTGCTACTGCTTTAGTTGAAAGGTTAGTAATTTTTGCTTGAGCGTAGAAAGTAATAACTTTTCTTTCATCACTTGCAACGGTAAATTCTTTAGTTTTGAAAGTGCCTGACGACGCTTTGCTAAACGCAATATAGTTAACTACACTAGCGTCGTTAAAGTCGTTAAACTTAACTTTTTCGCTATCAAAAATTGCAGGGGCGTTAGTTTTTAATTCTCCAGCAGTACTAGTAACGTGAGTATTTAAACCACCGTTTGTAAGGTCGTACGGTTTATTAGTTATTTCGTCAATATTAGCAAAGGCAAAATTAGAACCTGTTAAATCAGTGCTTGTATAAGAAATTCCGTTAGGGTAAGCAACTTTAATTTCAGTTTTAGTATAAGTTTTAGGAGTAGTTTCGTTATATTCGGCTTTATCACCGTTATCTAAATAAGTTAAATCCTTTAAATTTTTAGTTAAGGTGGCTTTAGTAGTATCGTTAGTTACGTTAATAACGCCGTTTTCAGTCCAAGCGCTGTATTCTTCTTTAGTATAAGTTTTGAATGATAAGTTATCAAAGAAAGCGTAACCTTCAACGTAACCGTCAGTGTTAGTTTTAGAGCCTTTACCAAGACCTAAAGTAACAATGTATGACGTAGAGTTGATTTCAGAGCCTTTAACAAGTAAGTTAATTTGAGCCCATTCTTCGTTAGTGTTAATATTGTCAACTAAAATAGGGGCTAAGTCGTTACCACCAATGCTGTTAGTAATTAAAACGTACGCGCCGTATTCTTTAGATGATTTTTTATCAACAACTATCGTGTCAAGTTCAGAAGTTTTTACCCAAACCGTTAACACACCGTATTTGTTTTGTGGAACGGTAAGTGTGGTAGACGACGTGAATTTTTGCGCCGTACCTTGTCTTGCTACTGACGACTTGTTGTTAATCATTAACACTTTTGTTCCTTCAGTGTTAGCGTTAACGCGTTTGGCAGTATCTTCAGCGTCGTATTCGTTTTTAACTAAACCGTAGTAATCAGGAGTGCGTGGGTTGTTAGTAGGTTTGTTAGTAAGTTTTGAATACGCATCGTCGCTTGTATCAATAATACCCGAAGTAGCAGTAGACGTAATTGAACTTGTATTGCTTTTATCGTTGCTTCTTGTCCATTTAATAGAAGAACTATATGGGTAAGAAGTTTTTTCATTTGTATAGAACTCAAAGTCGCCGTTTGCAAGCGCTTGATAATCTGTTACAGAAGTTTCTTCGGTAGGGGTTGTAGTATCGTCGTCTGGCGTTTCTTCTTCAGGGTCGCAAGCCGTAAATACGAAAAGCGAAAGCGCCATTATTACCGAAAGAATTAAAATAAGGAATTTTTTTAATTTGTTAGTTACTGTCATAAGCCACCTTATACTAAAACGCTTTATATTAAAGCGCACTAATTTTATTATACTTAACTATTATAATATATTTTGCCCCAAAAAGCAATAATAATAAACAATTTTTTACCCTTTTAACATAACTTTCAAAGTTAATTTTTGCTAAAATTCTTGTTATTGCGCCTTTTTAGTTAAATTTTTACAAAAATTTATTTTTTAAGAATTATTTTTTGTTGTTTAGTCAAAAATTATTTTATGAATAAAAAAACGTTTAAAGAAAAGTTGTTTTTAATTTTAGCAGGTGGTTTTACTGGCATTTGTAACGGGCTTTTTGGTGGTGGAGGAGGCATGATAACCGTTCCTTTTTTAACAATGTTATGTGGTTACGAACCTAAAAAAGCGCACGCTACTGCAATAGCAGTAATTTTACCAGTATCCGTTATTAGCGCCGTAATTTACACCGTAAAAGGCTATTTTGAATTAAAGCTTAGTTTAGGTGTAGGCATAGGCGTAATTTTAGGTGGCGTTTTAGGTGCTTTGTTACTTAAAAAATTTTCAAATTCAGTTATTGAAAAGGTGTTTGCTGGGATAATGGTGGTTGCAGGCATTAAACTCCTCTTTTTCTAAAAAATTATAAACGGCGTATAACTTCGTTTACTGCTTAGGCTCAACACTTCAACAACCAAAAAGGTTAGTTTCAGCGTTTTGCCTTCGCGAGCCTTGTTATACTTGTTTCTAATTTCTTAGGGGGTTAATATCTTTTTTATTCCGTTAAACGTTTTACGAGCCTTGTCTTGCTTGTTTCTATGTCGTTAAAACAGTTTAACAAACTTGCTTTTAATTTTTTAGATGATTTTTTATTCCGTTAAACATTTTACAAGCCTTGTCTTGCTTGTTTCTATGCCGTTAAACTATGTTTAATAGGCAGTTTTTTACTTCAACTATTTATAGGTGTGTATGTTCGATTTAGATTTTTTATGGTTTTTAATAGCAGGTTTTTTGGCAGGTATTCCAGGGGGAATGGGCATGGGTGGTGGCACGGTGCTTATTCCTATTTTAATAGTGTTTTTAGGTGTTACTCAGCATAACGCTCAAGCAGTTAATTTAATTACTTTTATACCTATGGCAATTGTAGTTTTAATTTTTCACTTTAAAAACAAACTTGTTAAGGTTAAAGATTTGCTTTGGCTTATTATTCCTGCCGTGGTGTTTGGGGTAGGGGCAAGTTTGCTTGCAACCGTAATAAAAGGCGAAATTTTAAAGCGAATTTTCGGTGGATTTTTAATAGTGTTATCGGTAATACAGTTTTTTTCGCAAAAAATCAAGCAAAAAGCGCAAAAAATGCTAAAGTAGTTTAATTTTATAAATATTATAAGTTTTTTTAAATACACTATTGAAATCGTTTGAGTTTTGGTGTATAATAAGCCTAAGATCAAAAGTATGCAGCTAGTTTTATACTCAAGTCTACATCATTTTTACTACGTTAAAGAGGTATAAAAATTGGAAAAAATAGGTATTATCGATTTAGGTTCAAATACTGCGCGCTTAGTTATTGTTGAAATGCTTGGCGACGGTCACTTCGTGGTAATTGACCAATTAAAAGAAAGCGTACGTTTAGGCAAAGATATGGAACGTGACGGGTTTTTAAAACCACAACGTATTGCCGAAACTATTAAAACGCTTAAAATGTTTAGAAAATTGTGTGATGCGTATGAAATCGAGCGCATTATTGCCGTTGCTACGGCAGCAGTTCGTCGTGCAAAAAACCAACGCAGTTTCTTAGACGAGGTAGTTGCTAATACTGGCATAAAACTTAAAGTTTTATCTGCTGAAGAAGAGGCTACCTTCGTTTATCGTGGCGTAATAAATACGATGGACGTTCCTAAAGGTCTTATTCTTGAAATCGGTGGCGGTTCTTCTAAAATTATTTATTATAATCGCCGTAATTTATTAAATTACGAAACGTTGCCTTTCGGTGCAGTTACTTTAACTGACCTTTTCGGTGGAGAAGGCTTATCGCCTGAAGAACAAGCAGAAAAAATTGAAGAATTTATTGCTGACCAACTTTCACGTATTGAATGGCTTAAAGAAATTGACCCTGAAACACAAATGATAGGTTGTGGTGGTTCGTTTAGAAACCTTTGCAAAATCGTTAAGATGCGCAAAAAATGTCAATTACCACTTATTCATAACTATTCTATCACGCTTGACGAGTTTGAAGACGTTTACTCAATGTTCAAAACTATGGACGGCGATAAAAAGAAGCGTATTAAAGGCGTTTCTCCTGAAAGAACGGATATTTTACCATCAGCGTTTGCCGTTGCGCACGCATTTATGAAGTACCTTAAGTTTGAAAACACTTTAGTTGCATCTTGTGGTCTTCGTGAAGGTATTATGTTTAACTACGCCGTTCCTACAACGATAGAAAAACCTATTACCGACGTATTAACTTACAGTATGCAAACGCTTGTTAAAAGTTACGGCTGTAATGAAAAACATAGCGAACAAGTAGTTAATTTATCAGTTCAATTGTTTAAACAATTGCGCGTTCTTCATAAGTTCCCACGTCAATGCCTTAAAGTATTAAAAGTTGCCGCTTGCTTACACGATGCAGGCGCGTCAATCAAGTATTACGACTATCAAAAACACACAAGCTACATTATTTTAAACTCAAGTTTATACGGTATAACTCAACGTGAAGTTGTGTTAGCAGCGCTTGTTGTTTCTTCTTATAAAAATGACGATTTCTCTCTTGCCGACCTTGTTAAGTATAAAGAATTTATCGGCGAAGAAGACGTTGAAGTTGTTCGTAAACTTGGCGTAATGCTTAGAATTGCTGAATGCTTAGATAGAAGTATGGCAAGTTCAGTTCAATCAATTAATTGCGACGTTTTAGGCGATAGCGTTATTATGAAAACTGAAGCCGATAGCGATACAACCCTTGAAATTAAAGCAGCGTTATCAGTTCAACAAGACTTTAAGCGTGTATTTAAGAAAAACCTCGAAATTTTATAACTTCATATAAACTGCGTTATGCTTTGTTTCTATAAAAATTTATGTCTGCAATAACCAACAAGGTTAATTGCAACCAAAAATTTTTATGAGCCTCGCCTAACTTGTTTCTATGCAGTTATAGATAATAATAAAATTAAAA
>JAGBYC010000206.1 GCA_017628935.1 Clostridia bacterium
CTAAACACGCGTTAACCGTGCCACTATACAATACGTCGCTACCTAAATTCGCACCGTGGTTTATACCCGAACAAATTAAGTCGATTTTAACGGGCGCAAACTTTAATCCAAACCTAACACAGTCTGCCGGCGTTCCACTAAACGCAAAACCGTCAAGTTCGCCCACTTTTGCAGGGTTTACGGTAAATTCTTTATAAAACGACGCAGAACGCGATGCCCCTGACCTATTGCCGTCAGGTGCGTAAACGTACACTTTATTATTGTTTTTGATAAGAACATTAGCGAGCGCCAAAAGGCCCTCGCTAAAAATTCCATCATCGTTTGTTAATAGAATATTCATTATACTGGATAAACTTTGCCTTTAGCAAGGTCAGCGTCAACTTTTTTATCTCTTGCTAAACGATATTTATAGAAGTTAATTGCATCTTGGTTAAATAAAGCGTAAGATAATACGTCTTCTTCTTGAGTATAATATTCTTTCATTTCTTCCTTGAATTTTTCATATTCAGGAGCAATATCATCAGCAGGACGATAAGTAATTCTCTTTTCGTCGCCAATAACTTTTTTAAGAATTTCAGGGTCTGGTTCACCGATAAGTTGACCGTATTCACCTTTCATAAGCGCTTTAAATTCTTTAGTTACCATTTTATAGCGTTCGCCTTGTAAAACGTTAAGAACGGCTTGCGTACCAACGATTTGTGAAGAAGGCGTAACAAGTGGTGGGTAACCACTGTCTTTTCTAACGTTAGGAACTTCTGCTAAACATTCAGTAAGTTTATCAAGTTTACCTGCTTGTTTAAGTTGTGACATAAGGTTAGACAACATACCACCTGGAACTTGGTATAATAAAGTATTAATATCAATACCACGTACCTTAGGGTTTAAAATACCGTCGTCTTCTAAACGTTGAGCAACTTTTTTGAAGTGTTCGTTGATAGGAACAAGTTTTTCAATATCAATACCTGTGTCGTATTCAGTACCTTGTAACGTTGCAACGAAAGGTTCAGTTGCAGGTTGAGAAGTACCGTTACCCATAGCAGAAAGCGCAGTATCTACGATATCACAGCCTGCTTCAATTGCTTTAAGGTAAACCATTTCACCAGTACCCGTAGTGTTGTGAGTGTGAAGGTGAATTTTTGTTTCAGGTTTTAATACGGCTTTCATACCTTTAATAATTTCATAAGCAGTATAAGGAAGAATAATATTAGCCATATCTTTTAAACAGATATTATCAGCACCCATATCTTCTAATAATTTTGCTTTATCAATGAAATATTGGTTAGTATGTACAGGGCTAGTTGTGTAACAAATAGTTGCTTCACAAATACCACCGTATTTTTTAATTGCTTTCATAGCAACTTCCATGTTTCTTTCGTCGTTAAGCGCGTCGAATACACGAATAACGCCTACACCGTTTCTAATAGACGCTTCAACGAATTTTTCAACAACGTCATCAGAATAGTGCTTATAACCTAAAAGGTTTTGACCACGAAGTAACATTTGGATAGGTGTTTTAGTAATGTGTTTTCTTAAAACACGAAGTCTTTCCCAAGGGTCTTCGTTAAGGAAACGTAAACAACTATCGAAAGTTGCGCCACCCCATGCTTCGATTGAGTAGAAACCCATATCGTCTAATGCTTCAAGCATAGGAATCATTTCTTCAAGTTTCATACGTGTTGCTGCTTGTGATTGGTGAGCGTCACGTAAAATAGTTTCTGTAATTAAAACTTTCTTTCCCATAATAATCTCCTAAATTAACCGCACATAGCAAGTAATACACCTGCTGCTATTGCAGAACCGATAACGCCCGCTACGTTTGGACCCATTGCGTGCATAAGTAAGTGGTTGTTAGGGTCGTATTCACGACCAACGTCTTGTGAAATACGCGCAGCCATAGGAACTGCCGATACGCCCGCCGAACCGAAAAGTGGGTTGATAGAGTTACCACCTTCAAGTTTATTCATAAGTTTAGCAACTAATAAACCACCAACAGTACCAAAACAGAACGCTGTTAATCCAAGTGCGATAATGTAAAGTGTTTGTGGTGATAAGAATACCTTACCTACTGCTTTAGAACCAACCATTAAACCTAAGAAGATTGTAATAGTGTTCATTAATCCACCGGTAGCAGTTGTTACTAAACGTTCAGTAACGCCAGATTCTTTCATAAGGTTACCAAACATAAGCATACCTAATAAAGGAATAGCATCTGGTAAAATTAAACCTACAACTAAAGTAACTAAAAGTGGGAAAACTACTTTTTCAACTTTAGAAACTTTTCTAAGTTGCTTCATTTTAATTTTACGCTCTTTTTCTGTGGTAAGCAACTTCATAATAGGCTTTTGAATCATAGGAATTAAAGCCATATATGAGTACGCTGCGATAGCGATTGCAGGAAGTAAGTCTTCTGCTAATTTCTTAGTAACGTAAATAGCCGTAGGGCCGTCTGCACCACCGATAATACCGATAGCACCCGCTTCTTGACCAGTAAAGCCGATTAAACGTGCAAAGAAGTACGCTAAGAATACACCAAGTTGTGCGGCAGCACCGATAAGCATACTCTTAGGGTTGGCAATCATAGGACCGAAGTCAGTCATTGCACCGATACCAAGAAAGATAATAGGTGGGAAAATTACCCAGTCTACACCTTTATATATATAATAGAAAAGGCCGTAGTTACCAATAACTTGTTCAGAAGAAAGCGATAAAACGTTTGCTGAATATACAACGTTATTACCGTTGCCAATAAGCGTAACACCACTAGCAAAAGCCGCTTTAATAGCCTGTTCAGTTGCTTCAACGTTATACAACTTTGCTATTTCTTCAAGTGAACCACTAGCAAAAGTCGCTTTAATAGCCTCTTCAGTTGCTCCAACGTTAAACAACTTTGCTATTTCTTCAAGTGAACCACGTGCAACTTCTTGATTAGTTAAAAGGTCAGTTACAATATAACCTTTATCGCCAAACAATATTCTATACGCGCCTGGAACGTTTACAATAAACATACCGAACGCTATAGGTAAAAGTAAAAGCGGTTCGAATTTTTTAACTACTGCAAGATATACTAAAACGAAAGAAATGAGCACCATAATTAAGTTAGTAGGGTCAGCCGAACCATCAAAAAATGCGCCTATACCCGTACTTTGACCTATTTTTACAAATGCATCACCAATTTCGCTAAAGAAACTGCAAATTGATGTAATATCTAACATTAGTTATCCCCCATTAAGAAATAACTGCCATAACTGCGCCAGTTTCTACGTTTGAACCAACAGCAGCTTTGAAAGAAACAACACCGTCACATGGAGCAGTCATATCGTTATCCATTTTCATTGCTTCTAAAACTAAAACAACGTCGCCTTTCTTAACGGTAGCGCCTTCAGCAACTTTATATGATTTAATCATACCAGGCATTGGTGCTTCCATTTTAGTACCGTTTGTAGCAACTGCTTTTTTAGCTGCAGCAACTGGCGCTGCAACAGGAGCCCATCTTACTTCCGCGCCACACAATCAAGAATTGTAAACGCCTGATTACGGTCACCATCACCGCCTTACCCTTATAACATCC
>JAGBYC010000207.1 GCA_017628935.1 Clostridia bacterium
AAACAGTATTAATTACGGGTGGAACGCGTGGTATAGGCAAAGAATTAGCCTTAAAATTTTTAAGTGAAGGCTATAACGTTGCCGTTACCTATCTTAACAGCGATAACCACGCCAAACAACTTTATAATAAAGGCATATTCACCGTTAAGGCAGATTGCGCTAACTATGAATTAGCAAAAACCGTTATCGACGAAGTTGTTAATTATTTTGGCAATATTTCGGTGCTTATAAACAACGCTGGAATTGCTCCTAAACAAAAACTTTTACTTGACGTTAGTGAAAATGAGTTTGATAGCGTTATATCAACTAACCTTAAAGGCGTTTTTAACTACTCGAAATTTGCAGTAGAAAAAATGCTTGCAGAAGGTGGCGTTATTTGTAACGTATCGTCAGTTCAAGGTTTTGACGGTGGCAGTTGCGAAGTGGTGTATTCGGCGTCTAAATCGGGCGTTATAGGGTTTACGCGTGCTTTAGCAAACGAACTTCACGAAAGCGATATTTCAGTTTTTGGCGTTGCTCCAACGCTTACCGATACTGATATGAACGCGCACTTAACTGATGAAGAAAAGTTAGAATTTTTAGCCGAAGCAGGCGTTAAAGAAATTCCGTCGGCTAAAAGTGTGGCACAAACAATTTACACTTTAATTCAAAACGCCAAAGTTTATCACGGCGAAACTATAAATATTAGTAAAAAACTTTAAAAATTTTGAAAAATAAAGGGGAATTTTCAAAAAATTAAAGTATATATTAAGTGTAATAAATAATTTTACTTGTGTGAGAGATAAGAATATGCGTATTAAAGACGTTATTTACGAAAAAGAAGAACAGTTTTTGTCTCCTTTTGCAACTAAATCGAAAAACACTAAAGGCAGAGTAAAAAGCGAAGAAGAATGTTCTACGCGTACTGACTTTCAGCGCGATAAAGATAGAATAGTTTATTCTAAAGCATTTATGCGCCTTAAAAATAAAACTCAGGTGTTCTTTTCACCCGAAGGCGACCATTATATGACGCGTTTAACGCACACGCTTGACGTGTCGCAAATAGCCCGTTCAATTGCAAGATGCTTAATGCTTAACGAAGACTTAACTGAAGCAATTGCGTTAGGGCACGACCTTGGGCACACTCCTTTTGGTCACGCTGGCGAAAGATGTCTTGATAAACTTAATCCGTCGGGCTTTTTACATAACGAACAATCACTTCGCGTTGTAGATATTTTAGAAAACGATATGAAAGGGCTTAACTTAACCTTTGAAGTGCGCGACGGTATTTTAAATCATAAAATGAGTGGTAAGCCGTCTACTTTAGAAGGACAAGTTGTATCGCTTTCAGATAGAATTGCATACCTTAATCACGACGTTGACGACGCAATTAGAAGTGGCGTTATTACTATTAACGATATACCTAAACACGTTATTGAAGTGCTTGGCGATTCGTCAAGAAAACGTATTAACGCGATGGTTACGTCGGTATACGAAAGTAGTTACGGTAAAAACGAAATTAGTTTATCTACTGAAGTTAAGTCGGCTATGGACGAACTTCGCGCCTTTATGTTCAAAAACGTATACCATATGGACAAGGCTATGAGCGAAGAAAAGCGCGCTTACAATATGTTTTCAACAATGTATTCGTATTACGCTAACGACTTAACTAAACTTCCTAGTAACTATTACGCACTTATTGAAAAATACGGTAAAGATACCGTTATTTGCGACTATTTGTCAAGTATGACTGATAGATACGCTATAAAAACATTTAAAGAAATTTACGTTCCTAAAAACTTTGACGATTAAACGGAGTAATTATGGCAGGATTTGATGAAAAGTTCAAGCAAGAACTTTTAGAAAAAAACAACATAGTTGACGTAGTTGGTAGATATTGTACGCTTCAGCGTAAAGGTTCTACCAACCATTGGGCGTGTTGTCCACTTCCTGGCCATACCGAAAAAACGCCGTCTTTTGCCGTAAATGAAGTAGGGCAGTTTTATCACTGTTTTGGTTGTGGTAAAAGTGGCGACGTTATTAAATTTATTCAAGAAGTTGAAAACTTAAATTTCGTTGACGCCGTTAAATTTTTAGCCGAAAGTTCAGGTATTACTCCACCTAACTTAACTGGCGAAGGCGACGAAGAAAGCAAAAAGCGTTACGCTAAGCAAAAACGTTTAGAAGCGCTTATGAAAGATACGGCGTTATTTTACGTAAACAATTTTGCCGATAAACGCGCAAAACCTTACATAGAATACGTTAAAACGCGTGGTTTAACTGCCGGCACGTTAAAAAACTTTGGCATAGGCGTTTCACTTGACTTTACGTCGTTACCTAAATACCTTGAACAAAAAGGCTATTCTAAACAAGATATGCTTGACGCAGGTGTTTGTAGCAAAAGTGAAAAAGACGGTAACTTATACGACTTTGAAGCAGAAAGGCTTGTTGTTCCTATCATTAACCAAATGGGAAAGGTTATTGCTTTTGGTGGTAGAACACTTGATAAAAACGCTGACTTTGGCAAATATAAAAACACTCAAGAAACGGTGCTTTTTGATAAGCGCAATACGTTATTTGG
>JAGBYC010000208.1 GCA_017628935.1 Clostridia bacterium
ACTAAAATAATACAAAAAGTAGCAAAAAAACTTTAAAAAATAGATAAAAAAATGATATAAGGTATTGAAATTTACTTATTTTTATTATATAATTACTATATAGTAATTAAATATTGGAGTTTATTTTGCAAAACATATTACCTGACTACTTGTTTCATCAAGGAACTAATTTTAACGCTTACGATTTTCTTGGGGCGCACTGCGCCGTTTTTCAAGGAAAGTCGGGCGTTTTTTTTCGTGTCTGGGCTCCTAATGCAAAAAGCGTTTCGGTAATAGGCGATTTTAACGGTTGGAACAACCAAAAAAGCGTTATGAATAAACTTAATAATCAAGGTGTTTGGGAACTTTTTGTTGAAGGCGCTAAGGTTGGCGATAAATATAAGTTTGCCGTGCTTGGTAAAAACGGTAAAACGGTAAACAAGAGTGACCCTTACGCATTTTACGCTGAAAAATCTCCAAACACAGCGTCAATTGTTTACGATTTAACTGGCTATAATTGGCAAGATGAAAATTACTTAAACTCAATTAAAAACGTTAATCATTTATCACGTGCAATAAACATTTACGAAGTTAACTTAGCGTCGTGGAAGCGTAAAGAAAACGGCGACTATTTAACTTATACTGAACTTATTGATGAACTTGTTCCTTACGTTAAAGAATTAGGTTATACACACGTAGAGTTTATGCCGGTAAGTGAATATCCTTTCGACGGTTCGTGGGGGTATCAAGTAACAGGTTATTACGCTATAACTTCGCGTTTTGGTACGCCAAAAGAGTTTATGGCGCTTGTTGACGCTTTTCATAAAGAAAATATCGGTGTTATTGTCGACTGGGTGCCAGCGCATTTCCCTAAAGACGAACACGGTTTATTTGAATTTGACGGTCAGCCACTTTACGAATATCAAGGTAAAGACAGGCAAGAAAACGAAAACTGGGGTACGCGCTACTTTGATTTAGGTAGAGAACAAGTTCAAAGTTTTTTAGTTTCAAACGCAGTATTTTTCTTTGAAAAATTCCATATCGACGGGCTTAGGGTAGACGCCGTTGCGTCAATGCTTTATTTAGATTACGATAAACGCCCTGGCGAATGGACGCCTAATATTTACGGCGATAACGTTTCGTTAGAAGCAATTGCATTTTTCCATAAACTTAATAAAGAAGTTTTTGAAAGATTCCCTTACGCATTGATGATTGCTGAAGAGTCGTCGTCAAAAGTTAAGGTGACCGGCAGAATTTGTGACGGTGGTTTAGGTTTTAACTTTAAGTGGAATATGGGTTGGATGAACGACGTATTGTCGTATATGAGCGTTGACCCTGTATTTAGAAGTGGTAGCCATAACAAACTTTCATTTTCACTTTGTTACGCGTTTAGTGAAAACTTTATTTTACCTATATCGCACGACGAAGTTGTGCACGGTAAAAAGTCGTTACTTGATAAAATGCCGGGCGAATATGAAGAAAAGTTTGCAAACAACCGTGCCTTCGTAGGTTACGAATATTTGCACCCTGGTAAAAAACTTACCTTTATGGGTGAAGAATTCGGTCAGTTTAAAGAGTGGGACTATAAAGAAGGCATTGAAAGATTTATGACCGTATACCCACTTCACTATAAACTATATCTTTTTTATAAAGACGTAAACGATTTTTATAAAAATAACGAAGCGCTTTATTCAATTGACGACGGGTGGGGTGGATTTGAGTGGCGTGACGTTGATAATAAAGACACTAACGTTATTGCCATTAAGCGTACTGGCTTAAACGGACAAGAAATAGTTGGTATCGTATCGTTTAATGGTACAGACTTAAACGGTTATGAATTAGGCGTTGACGGTAAAAAATACGTTGTAAGGCTTAATTCTAACGATAAAAAATACGGTGGCGACGGTAGGTCGCTAAAAAAGGTTTATAACGCTGTTAGAAACAAAAACGGCGCTAAAAAATATAAAATCAAAATCGACGTTCCTAAATTATCTTTCGTATATTTAGAAAAACTAAGTTGATTTGGAGGGGATATGTTAACAAAAAAACAATGTATTGCAATGTTGCTTGCCGGTGGTCAAGGTAGTAGACTTTACACGTTAACCAGTAAAATAGCAAAACCAGCAGTTTCTTTTGGTGGTAAGTATAGAATTATCGACTTTCCACTTTCAAACTGTGTAAACTCTGGTATTGATACGGTTGGTGTGTTAACTCAATATCAACCAATTATTTTAAACGAATATATCGGCAACGGTCAGCCGTGGGACTTAGATAGAAACTACGGTGGTGTACATATTTTATCGCCATATCAAGCAAAAGAAGGTTCAGAATGGTATAAAGGTACTGCAAACGCCATCTACCAAAACCTTTACTTTATTAAACGTTACAGCCCTGAATACGTTTTAATTTTATCAGGCGACCATATTTATAAAATGGACTACGCCGCTATGCTTCAACACCATATTGATAATAACGCCGATTGTACTATTGCAGCAATTAACGTTAGTAAAGAAGAAGCATCACGCTTTGGCATTTTAAATATAAATAGCGACGGTCAAA
>JAGBYC010000209.1 GCA_017628935.1 Clostridia bacterium
AATTAAGCCAACAAGCGCGCTTGAAATAACGCCAAAAACAATAATAGGCCCTGCAATTACAAACATTTTTGCCGCTAAACCGTACACAAAGCCCTCACTTCTAAATTCCATAGCCGGCGAAACTACCGAGTTAGCAAAACCAGTAATAGGAACGATTGAACCACCACCTGCAAACTTACCTATTCTATCGTAAACGCCAAGCCCGGTAAGTAACGCACCTAAAAATATCATAACTACACTTGTAGCGCTTGCAAGTTCATCACCATAAAGGTTAAATACGTACATAAATATAGTTCTTATTAGTTGACCTATCGTACAAATTAACCCACCAACTAAAAAAGCGTTAAAAATCGTTTTAAATTCGTTAGTTTTAGGCGATAAAGAAGAAACGTAGTCTAAATACTTTTGATTTATAAAATTATTTTGCATAATCTTCTCCCTTTTCAACTGAAAAAACTTCAGTATTTAATATAAAAATTTCTTCTTTTGATAAAAAATTATCACTTTTTTTCATATTTATATTATTTACTTAAAAATAAAAAAAATACCCGTGTGGGTATTTTATGCAAATTCTTTAAGACGTAATAAAATTTTACTTTCTAAGCGCGAAACTTGAACTTGCGATACGCCTAATATTTTAGCAACTTCGCCTTGTGTTTTATCGCGAAAATATCTTAAAACTATAATCTTTTTTTCGCGTTCAGTAAGGTTGTTTAGCAAGTTTTTTACGTAAATTTTAGTAACTAACTCTTCTTCCCCCTCTTTAGAAGGTATTTTATCAATAAGTTCTTGCGATTTTTCTTGCCCGTCGTCAACCGTTTCGTATAACGATACCGGCATTTTATTACTGTTTACTGCCAAAATAACGTCGTCTACTGAAAGTTGCAAGTTATTTGCAATTTCTTCAATAGTAGGTTCATTATCAAATTTACTTTGGTAATTTTCTATAAACTTATTTATCTTATACGCGTTATATTTAATAAGCCTTGAAACTTTAATTTCTCCGTCATCACGCAAAAACCTTTTAATTTCGCCTATAATTAACGGAACGGCATAGGTTGAAAACTTAACTTCATAACTTTCGTTAAAGTTGTAAATTGCCTTTAATAGCCCTAACGAACCTATTTGAACTAAATCGTCGTACTCAACGCCTTTGTTTTTAAAACGATTAACTATACTTTTAACAAGTAAAATATTATTTTCAATTAAAATACTTTTACTTTCATCGTTGCCAGACTTCGCCTTTCTTATGTGTAGTAAAGTATCTTCTATTGAAAGCATATTACCCCCTTAGGCGATATCTAAAATACGTTTTTGCATTTTAACAACCGTGCCTTCGTTTACACTTGACGATACGTTAACTTCATCCATAAACGACTTCATTACCGTAAAACCCATACCAGACCTTTCATCTTCAAGTTTGGTAGTATAAAAGGGCTCGATTGCTAAATCAACGTTTTCAATTCCAACGCCGTAATCTTTAATTTCAATATGTAAAACGCCGTTCAAAATGTTAGCAGACATAGTAATCTCGCCAGTTTTATTAGGTTAGCCGTGCACGATAGCGTTAGTTACTGCCTCAGACACGGCAGTTTTCACTTCATTTATTTTAGATATTGTTGGATTTAGTGAAAGCATAAACGATGCAATTACGTTTCTTGCAAACGCTTCGTTTTCAGAAGTTGATAAAAACGTTAAAGTCATTTTGTTATCCATAAAAACTCCTTATAATAGTGGCATAATTTGATATAAACCTGAAAGCTGTAAAATTTTACCTATTTCTTTTGAAGGACTTTCAATATATATTTTAATTAAGCCTTTTTTCGCTTTTTTATATCTACCTATCATCATACCTATACCCGTACTATCCATAAAAGTAAGCTTAGATAGGTTAAAAATTATAGTGTTAACTGAAATATTTTTTTCAATTGCCTCATCAAGCACAATGCGTGATTTTTGCGCCGTGCACTCATCAAGTTCGCCTATTAAATAAAAACGTAATACACCGTTTGATAAATTATATTTTATATTCATAACGCTATTCCTTATGTTTTTTGCAAATTTATACTAACATAATTTACAATACAAAATTTAAGTAAATATGCCGAATTTTGCCGTATAAAGTAAAAACCGCCTACCTAAGTAGACGGTTTTAATTTTATTAAGTTTTACTATGATGCGTCCCCACCAACGAACAAGTTTAAAATTGTGCCCGTTTGAGTGTAAGTAATACCGTATTCGCCTGATATCGATACTGAAACGATAATATCTTTATGTTTATCAGTTCTAAATACGCCAACGTCGTTTTCAATTAAAATATCTAATACAGATTGATGTGGATGTTTGTAATGTTTATCTTCGCCACAAGAAATTAAAGCGTGTTCTGGCGTAATTTTATTAATAAATTCCGTTGTGGTTGACGTGCGTGAACCGTGATGCCCAACCTTTAATACGTCAACGTCTAAATTAGTTGTAGCGTAAGCGTCAAGCAATTCTTCTAACGCGTCGTGTTCAGCGTCACCAGTAAATAACATATCAAAACGCGAATCGCCTTCTTCAGCACCTTTAACGCCGTAAGTAAATAATACGTAAGGCGAAAAATCGTTATATTCGTCATATTCTAACTTATCAAAATTCTTTGTAGGTGTTAAAAAGTCGAATTTATATTCGTAAGTAACGCCGTTATAAATAATATCTCTACTAAAACCACTGTCAGCGTTGAAAAACTCCCAGTTACAATAATAATTTTGATTATCGTCAAGGTAAGTTTCGATATAAAGGCAGTTTAAAAATTTTGCGTACGCATCAGTTTCATGTTGAACTTCGCCTTGGTTAAAGCCGGCCTCAAACTGATAGTCTTTATTATTACTAAATATGTAAGGACGGTAAACGTTTTTAACAACGTAATCTCTAAATATTTCATCCATGCCACCAACGTGGTCTTCATCACTATGAGTTAATAAAACTACGTCAAACACGTCAATATTTAAACTTTCAGTATAAGCAAGTAGTTGTTGATGTTTACTGCTTTTACCAGCGTCAATTAAAACGTTACTACCATCAGGTAGTTCAATAATAATTGCATCACCTTGACCTACGTCTACAACGTGGATTTTAACGTCGTCTATTTCAGCGCTTGCAGTATATGAAGTTTCGTAATACTTAATAACGTTATCTTTAGAGCGAAGTGGTTCGCCACCCTTATTAAATAACGCGTTGTATATTTCAGGGTTGAAATAGCAATATAAAACGAACGCCGCAATCATTATGGCAACCACCACAATAAAAACACCAAAATATTTAGATTTTGACGCCTTTTTTACAACTTTTTCTATTTTTTTAGCGCTAACTTTTTTAGTTGATTTTTTAGCCATAATTACCTATTTATTAAAAAGCCTACTGTCGTAGGCGTTTTAGTTAATTTATATATTTTGATGATTTTTTAGGAGCGTTATTAAGTTCTTCACGCTTAGCCTCGTAACCCTTTCTACCAAGTAATGCGTAAGTAGCGTTTTTACCACCTTCTACACCTGGTTGGT
>JAGBYC010000210.1 GCA_017628935.1 Clostridia bacterium
AACTATATCTTTATATTCACCTTCGTTGGTTTTTCTGCTTGGCATAGCAATAAAATAACCTTCTGCGCCATCAATAACCTTGATGTCGTGTACTACAAAGCAATCGTCAATGGTGATAGATGCAACTGCTTTAAGTTTGCTGTCTTCCTTTTGTACTAAGCGTACCCTTACGTCTGAAATCTTCACTGTTTTATCCCCTTATCCTTTTAGTTTTAATATTTCATATTAAACTACTTATATTTTACACCATAATTTAACTAATTTCAATAGGTCTTTTAAATATTTTGTGATTTTTTTAACGTTTTTTTAATTTTTTTGCAATTTTTTTAATAAAAATACATAAAATAGCGTAGATTTGGGGTGTTTTATGAATATTTATTTTATCGGCATAGGTGGAGTTAGTATGAGCGCTTTGGCAAAATATTTATTACATAAAAATTTTAGCGTGTCGGGTAGTGACGCAACTTACAGTTTATTTGTTAACGACCTTGAAAATTTAGGTGTTAAAGTTTATATAGGCTCAAACGAAACTGCCGTTACTAACGCCGACGTTATAATAGTAAATAGCGCAATTTCAAGTGATAATATTGAACTTAATTTAGCAAAAAAATTACGTAAGCCTATTATTGATAGGGCAACGTTACTTAGTGAAATTATTAAAAAATACAATACGTCGATAGGTGTTGCAGGTAGCCACGGTAAAACCACCGTTACAAGCATGATTGCTAATATGTTCAATGCTAATAAAACGCCTTTCGTAAGTCACGTTGGTGGGTACGACTACGAACTTAAAAATTTACATTACGAAGATAACGCCGAGTATTTTATTAGCGAAATTTGTGAGTATAAAGAAAACGTTTTAAAAACAACCGTAACGCAGTCGGTAATTTTAAATGCAGATAACGACCATTTAGATTGTTATAAAAATATAGGCAATTTAATTTCAGCGTTTAACCAATTTGCTAAAAAGTCAAAAATATGTTTTTATAATAGTGACGACGAAAATTTAAAAGATATTACTGGCATTTCTTTCGGTTTTAATTCTAATGCCGACTTTCAAGCCGTAAACTTAGTTAACAATAACGGCAAATACACTTTCAGCGTTAAGCATAAGGGCGAAATTTTATCAACCGTATCGTTAAAGGTGCTGGGTAAATTTAACGTTTTAAACGCTTTATCTGCGTTTACGGTAGGGTATTATAACGGTTTGAGCGTTGATAACGTTAAAATTGCGCTTGAAAACTTTAAAGGGGTTAGTAGACGCAACGAATTTATTAAAAAAATCAACGGTGTAGAGGTATACGCTGATTATTGCCACCATCCAACCGAAATATCAAACTATATTACAAGCGTTTTAGATAAATTTAAAAAGCCATTATTTATTTTTGAGCCACACACGTATTCGCGCACAAAAATACTTTTTAACGACTTTATTAGCGTTTTTAAAAAGGTAAATGCAGTTATTTATAAAACGTACCCAGCGCGTGAAAAATACAATGCTTTAGGTAGTGCGCTTAAACTTGCAAACGCTTTAAATAAACCGTACTTTTCTAATTTTAATTCGCTTTATAACTACGTAACTAATAACGCATATAAGTACGACGGAATTTTTATTTTAGGCGCAGGCAGTTTGTACGACAAATTTTTATAAACAAAAACACGCTACATAGTAGCGTGTTATTTTTAAAATAAGTTAACTATAAATTCTTGCGCTTCGTCTTGTGAGTGTTTAGCAAAGTTTTCAAATTGCTTGTTAATATAATCAAATTTAAATTCAGGAATATCAAATTCAGTTAAGTTAACTGCTTTTTGTGCAAGAAGGTTAATGCTTGACGCGTAATTGCCGTAGCCAGAAGTAATAAACTTAACTGTAAGGTTTTTAAGTAAACCGATATCAATGTTTAATTTCGACTTACTTCCAAAAGAACCAGACACGCCTACGATAGCGCCAGTTGCTGATATCATATCAACAACGTCAAAACTAATATTGCTATCAGTTACGTACACTATTTTACGGCACTTTCTGCCACCGGTAATGGTAATAACGTCTTTTTCAGCAGTTTTGCTATTAGAAACGTAATAAATACCACATTTTTGTGCAAGTTCAACGTTCTTTTCGCTATCGTCGATAATAATAGGTACTGCTTGATAATATGCAAGAACTTTTGCAAGAATATTACCAAAAAGCGTTCCACCTATAATAGCAACGTGGTCGCCTTTTTCAACGTGAAGGTTATCAATAACTGAAAGGGCAGTTGAAATATCGTTAATAAATAACGCGTTAAATTCGCTAACATTAGGTGGTAAAAGGTAAATTTCTTCCTTAGAAACTACTGCAAAGTCTTTTAAATACCCGTTATAGTCGATTGCCGAATATTGAACGTTTAAGCACTCTTCTTCATTACCTTCTAAACACTCT
>JAGBYC010000211.1 GCA_017628935.1 Clostridia bacterium
CTTTGAGCCAGGTGGTATCGATCACGCTGCAGCAAGTGGTAGTTACGTTGTTTCAAGCGACGTTGCTAAACGTATTTTAGGCGTTGAACCACCTATGTTTACAGGTTACGGTTGGCTTTCAATTGCAGGGCTTGGCGATATGCACTCGTCAACTGGTAATAATATTACTCCTGCAACGGTATTAAAAGTTTACGAACCTGATATGATACGTTGGCTTTTTGCTAAATACGAACCAAAAGCACCGTTTAGCTTTAATTTCGACGATACTATTATTCGCCATTACAGTGAATTTGATAAAGGTTTAGAGGCGTACAAAAACGGTACGGCAGACGAATACAATCAATCTGTTTACGAATATTCGCTTGTTAACGGTAACGATACTAAGTCAAAAGTTCCTTTCGGCGTGCTTGCAAGCGTTGCTACTATCGTTGACTTTAATCCTAAAGCAGTTAAAGATATTTTAGCAAAAGTAGGGGTAGAGTTTAATAGTGACGATGAAAGCCGTTTAACAAGGGTGAAAGACTGGATTACAGTTCATCAACCAAGTAAACTTTACAAACTTTTAACTAATAAAAACGAAGAATTTTATAACGGTTTAGTTGATGAAGAAAAAGAGGCTGTTAAAAAACTTTACAATTATATTGTAACTACCGAAGTTATCAACGAAAAAGAAGTTCAACAATTCTTATATTCAGTTATTAACGACGAATCGCTTACTAAAAAAGAAAATATGGCGCGTCAACAACGTTTCTTTAAAGTATTCTACAACCTTTTATTCGGTACTGATATGGGTCCAAGATTATATCTTTTCCTTGCAGCAATTGATAAAAACGAATACGCTACGTTACTTAACTTTTAACAATTAAAAACGCCGATTTAATTTCGGCGTTTTTTTATGTAAAAATTTTTTTGTAAAATCATTGATTTAATGCTAAATTTTTCATTTTACACGTAATTTTTAATAAAAAAGTGTCAAAAAAATTTAAAATTCAGTATTGACTATAATCTATATATAGTATATAATTTAAATAAGTGATTAATATATAGTGATATTTCGTCACGTGGTTTTTTCTTTTTCAAAAACCACGCCACAATTTCCTTGTGGCGCGCTTCTAGTAGTAATAATAGGCGTAAAGCCTTGTTATAGGGAGAAATTTATGAAGAAAAAAGAAGTACAACTTGATGCAAACGGCAAGCCAAAATTTGGCATGCTAGACAAACTTGCATACGCTGCAGGTGACTTTGGTTGTAATATGAGCTTCGCCTTAAAAGGCACGGTGCAAACTTTCTGGCTCGTATACATGACCATTGAAACAGGTCTTTTATCACTCCTTCTTTTAGTGGTACAGATTTGGGACGCTATTAACGACCCACTTATCGGTTCAATGATTGATGCAGATAGAAGACAATACAAAATGGGTAAGTTTAAGACCTATATCTTTATAGGTGCATGTGGCCTTTTAATAGCGGGCGCACTTGTGTTCCTTCCTTTCCCAGATGCAGATTTATGGCTTAAATGCGTATTGTTTATTGTAGGCTATATTATTTGGGACGCTTGCTACACGATTGCTAACGTACCTTACGGTTCAATGCTTTCACTCATCACAACTGACGGTGCTGAACGTTCACAACTTTCAACCTGGCGTTCAATCGGTTCGATGGTAGGTAACTTAGTTCCTCAAATGATTTTACCTATGATTATTTGGCAAAAAGCATTTGATGAAAACGGTCAACCTGTTTTAAACGAACTTGGCGAACAAGTAGAAGTACTTCTTGGTGATAGAGTATTCTTCGCAGCACTTATCATGGGTATTCTTGGTTTCATAGCATTTATGTTTATGATTAAAAAGATTACTCTTCGTGTTGATGAAAATACAGTTAAAACTAATGAAACTGAAAAGTTCAACGTTATTCAAGCATTCGGCAACTTTATTAAAAACCGTCCAGCAGTAGGCGCTACGCTTGCCGCTATGGCTATGTTCCTTGGTATGAACTCTGCAACAACTGCAACTACAGTTATGTTTGCTACGTACTTCAACCAAGCATCACTTTCTGGTCTTGTAATGGCTATCGGTTTCGTTCCAATGTTATTCTTCATGCCATTTATTAAAGGTATCGTTAATAAATACGGTAAAAAAGAATCTGTAGCAGTAGGTTCTGGCGTTTCAATTATCGGTGGTTTATTAATGTTCGTATTCCCACTTATTCCTAACAAAACTATTGCGTTAGTTCTTTACATTATTTCGCTTTCAATTTTCGGTGTAGGTTTAGGTATTTACACTTGCGTATCTTGGGCATTTATGGCTGACGCTATCGACTATAACGAATGGAAAACTGGTAAACGTGAAGAAGGCGTTGTTTACTCACTTCACTCATTCTTTAGAAAACTTGCTCAA
>JAGBYC010000212.1 GCA_017628935.1 Clostridia bacterium
AAGCCGTTCAAAATATGGCTAAAAACGACGTTGGCGCTATTATAGTGTTATCTAACACTAAAGTTCCTGAAAATATTTTAAATAGTGGCATCAAGTTAAACGCGTCGATATCGTCGTCACTTATCGAAAGTATTTTCGTACCTAAAACCCCACTTCACGTCGGGGCTATGATTATTCAAGGCGACAAAATTTTAGCAGCAGGTTGCTTCTTACCGTTATCACAAGAACGCGACTTACCTAAAGACTTAGGTACGCGTCACCGTGCGGGTATAGGTATTACTGAAACTATTAACGTTACGTCAATTATAGTATCTGAAGAAACGGGTATAGTATCATACGCTCAAGAAGGTAAAATTACAAGATACGCCGATTCTGAAATGCTTAGAACTAAACTTAAAGAATATTACTGGCAAGACCTTATTGCTCAAAAGTAAGGAGGAATTATGTATAATACTGATAAAAATAAATCAAAAGTTTTACCAATAGTTTTAAACGTATTATTTACAATAATAGGAACAGCCGTTGTATTTTTTGTAATTAACGCGCTTTAATAAAATTAAAAATTTAAGGCTTTACTTGAATTCGCAAGAATTTAGGTAAAGCCTTTTTTCGTTTGTAAATTTCATATAATTTTCGACAAAATATTTTAAATTTTAATACATTTTCACAATTTTTTGCGCATATATTTTTGTATAATTAAAGGGTGGTAAATGTTAAGAAAAAATAACGTTATAGTTTTTATTACTTGTATACTTTTAGTGGCTATATTATGTGTTATAACTTCAGTTACTGGCTCAGCAGTTGTGTTTACTGGTGGGGCAACAAAACTTCTTCCTATATATAGCGTAGAGCGTAACGACAACAAAATTTCAATTTCGTTTGACTGTGCTTACGGAGTTGATTACACCGATAAGTTATTGCAAATTTTAAATGAATATAACGTTAAATGCACCTTTTTTGCCGTTGAGTTTTGGGTTGATAAATACCCAGAATACGCTAAAAAAATTGTTGATAACGGGCACGAACTACAAACACACTCTGCAACTCATCCTAAAATGAGTAAACTTTCTAAACAAGAAATTGTAAACGAATTAACTACGTCGATAAACAAAATTGAAAGCGTAACGGGTAAAAAGGTAACGCTATTTCGCGCACCGTACGGCGACTACGATAATTTAGTTATTGAAACGGCAAGTGAAATGGGGCTTTACACTATTCAGTGGGACGTTGATAGTATCGACTGGAAAGATATTTCGCAAAAAGAAATTGCCGATAGGGTAATTAGTAAAACTAAAAGCGGGTCAATAATTTTATGCCATAATAACGGGCTAAACACCTCTAAGGCGTTGCCGTCAATTTTGGCGCGCTTAAAAGAAAAAGGTTTCGAGTTTGTAAAAATTAGTGACCTTATTTATAAACAAAACTATCAAATAAACGCGTTTGGTAAGCAAATTCCTAACGCTTGAAATACGGAGGTATAAATGAATACTAACACACAAAACAACAAGGTGTACTTAAAGGGAG
>JAGBYC010000213.1 GCA_017628935.1 Clostridia bacterium
CTACGAAGCGTTATTCGTTTTATTCGCTTGAGCGTGTTGGTAACAATACGCCTAGATAGATAACCGTATTAAATGACAGAACTCGGCTTATAGGCTAACTTAAAGTATTAAAAAAGACGCGAATTTATCGCGTCTTTTTTATTGTATTTAATTAAACGTTAAATCTAAATAATACTACGTCGCCGTCTTTCATAACGTATTCTTTACCTTCGCTACGAACTTTACCAAGTTCTTTTGCTTTAACGTAAGTACCGCATTCAATAAGCGTTTCGTAGTTAACAACTTCTGCGCGAATAAATCCACGTTCAAAGTCGGTATGAATTTTACCTGCTGCTTGTGGTGCTTTAGTGCCTACCTTAATAGTCCAAGCACGCGTTTCATCTTCGCCAGTAGTTAAGTAACTAATTAAGCCAAGCAAACGATAACTTGCTTTAACTAAACGGTTTAAACCACTTTCAGTTAAACCTAATTCAGTTAAAAACATTTCTTGTTCTTCAGGTTCTAACATAGAAATTTCTTCTTCAGTTTTAGCGCAAATAACAAGTGTTTCAGCGTTTTCAGTTTTAGCGTAATTTTTAACCAAAGTAACAAGTTCAATTTCGCTATCGTCTTTACCCATATCGCTTTCAGCGATATTAGCAGCGTAAATTACAGGCTTAGAAGTAATTAAAAATAATCCGTCAACGTACTTTTGTTCTTCTTCGGTAAAACTAATACTTCTAACTGGTTTTTCGTTTTCAAGCGCGTCGATAATGCGTTTTAAAAGCGCTGCTTCAATTTGATATTTTTTATCGCCAGTTTTAATCATATTAACGGCCTTATCGTAGCGGCGCGTAATACTTTCAAGGTCAGATAAAATAAGTTCTAAATTGATAGTTTCAATATCTCTAATAGGGTCAACGCTATCAGAAACGTGTACAACGTTTTCGTCGTTAAAGCATCTAACAACGTGAACAATGGCGTCAACTTCACGAATATGCGATAAGAATTTATTGCCTAAACCTTCGCCCTTACTAGCGCCTTTTACAAGCCCTGCAATATCAACGAATTCGATAGTTGCTGGGGTGATTTTTTTACTTTTGTTAAGACGGCCAAGGTTATCAATTCTTTCATCAGGAACGGCAACTATACCAACGTTTGGTTCAATAGTACAAAACGGAAAGTTTGCTGCTTGCGCGCCTGCGTGAGTTATTGCGTTAAAAAGCGTTGATTTACCTACGTTTGGTAAACCTACTACTCCAAGTTTCATAAAAACTCCTTACACGGTAATAAATTACCGTTTTTACCAGTTATCGCTATACAGTATACTATATTTTTACTTTTTATTCAAACTTTTTAAGGGTAGTTAGCAAAAATAATTGCGATATAAACTAAAGTGTGATAAAATCAAATAAATACTTTTAAGGATTTTAATATGGATTACAAAAATTATATTGCATCTAAACTTAATATCGACGGCGTTACAAGTGAAGAAATTGCCTCTTTAATAGTAACCCCGCCAGACAATTCGCTTGGCGATTATGCTTTACCATGCTTTAAATTTGCTAAAATTATGCGTAAAGCGCCTAATATGATTGCTGACGACTTGGCTAAAAATTACGTAGTTGACGATAATATTACTAAAGTTATTGCCGTTAACGGATATCTTAATTTTACCGTTAATAGAACGGCTATGGTAACTAACACTATAAATAAAATTTTAGCCGAAGGTGAAAATTACGGTGCGTCAAACGTAGGCGAAGGCAAAACCGTTTGTATCGATTATTCTTCAATAAATATTGCTAAACCTTTCCATATTGGTCACTTATCTACAACAGTTATCGGTGGTGCGCTTTATAGAATTTACAAATTTTTAGGCTACAACACCATTGGTATTAACCACCTTGGCGACTATGGTACTCAGTTTGGTAAACTTATTTACGCTTACAAAACTTGGGGCAATAAAGAAGAAGTTGAAAAGGGCAAAATTAAAGAACTTATGCGTTTATACGTTAAGTTCCACGACGAAAGCGAAAAAGACGCTACGCTTGACGATAAGGCGCGTAACTACTTTAAACTTATCGAACAAGGCGACGAAGAATGCGTTGCGCTTTTCAAATGGTTTAAAGACCTTACTTTAACCGACGTTAAAAAGGTTTACGACGACCTTGATATTACCTTTGATAGTTACAACGGCGAAAGTTTTTATAACGATAAAATGGACGTTGTTATTAACGAACTTAACGATAAAGGCTTACTTAAAGAAAGCGACGGTGCTAAAATTGTCGACCTTGAAAGCGATGGTATGCCACCTTGCTTAATTCTTCGCTCAGACGGAGCGTCGTTATACGCAACTCGTGACTTGGCGGCGGCAATTTACCGTAAAAACACATACGATTTTTATAAATGCTTATACGTTGTAGCATATCAACAAAACTTACACTTTAAGCAGTTTTTCAAAGTATTAGAACTTATGAATAAGCCTTGGGCTAAAGATATGGTGCACGTTGCATTTGGCATGGTTTCGCTTGAAGAAGGCACTATGTCTACCCGTAAAGGTAAAGTGGTATTTTTAGAAGACGTTATTAATAAATGCGTTGAAAAGGCGTATGCTATTATTAACGATAAAAACCCTAACCTTGAAAATAAAGAAGAGGTTGCTAAAGCAGTTGGTACGGGCGCTGTTATTTTTGGCGCGCTTAGTAGTAGCAGAATTAAAGATATAGTATTTTCATACGACAAGGTATTGAATTTTGACGGTGAAACTGGCCCTTACGTTCAATATACTTACGCGCGTTGTGAAAGCGTTCTTAAAAAAGCAGGCGAAATAGGTGAATACAATTACACTAACTTATTGCCTATTGAATACGACCTTGTTGCGTTACTTACAAAATTCCCACAAGTAGTTTTAACTGCAAGTGAAAAGTACGAACCAAGTATGGTTACAAGATACGCCGTTGACGTTGCTTCTTGCTTTAATAAATTCTATTTCGACTGCAAAATTTTAGGCGAAGAAGAAAACGTTAAAAACTTCCGTTTAGCGCTTACTAAAGCAACTAAAACCGTTATTAAAAACGCTTTAAGTTTACTTGGCATTAAAACACCAGAAAAAATGTAAATTTTTAAGCCCTTATAAGCATCGTATAACTGCGTTTCTGCTTAGGCTCAACACTTCGATAACCAACAAGGTTAATCTCAGCGTTTCGCCTTCGCGAGCCTTGTTTAACTTGCTTCTAAGGTCTTAAAACGCCACTTTTATAAGCGTAGTATAACTGCGTTTCTGCTTAGGCTCAACACTTCGATAACCAACAAGGTTAATCTCAGCGTTTTGCCTTCGCGAGCCTTGCTTAACTTGTTTCTAAAACCTTAAATCCACAAATAATATTATGAAAAAATTAGTAATTTTCGACCTTGACGGCACGCTTTTATATACCCTTGCCGACATTAATAAAAGTTTAAACTACGTTTTAACTAAACACGGTTATAGTGCGATTAAACTATCAGATACGGCTAAAATGGTAGGGCACGGGGCTAAAAATTTAATAATGCAAGCGTCGGGTGAAAGTGGCGAAAAGTTAGAACAATTAGCAAAAGAACTTTTTGAAGTTATGCGTGCAAGTGATAACTTATTAACCGTTGTTTACGACGGGCTTAGTGAAGAACTTTTACGCCTTAAAAATGCAGGGCTTTCGTTAGCGCTTGTATCAAACAAGCCAGACGGGGCAACTCAAAATATCTACAACGAAAAGTTAAGCCGTTTTAATTTTAGTTACGTTAGTGGGGCTAAGCCAAATTGCCCTGTAAAACCAGATAAATCGTGCGTTATAAATTGTCTTAACGCGTTAGGTGTTTCGCCTTGCGACGCCGTTTACGTTGGCGATAGCGACGTTGACTATCTTACTGCTAAAAACGCTGGAATCGACTGTGTTTCGGTGCTTTGGGGGTATAGAAGTAAAGAAGAAATTGAAAGCGTTGGTGGGGCTAATTTTATTAGCAAACCAAGTGAACTTTTTAGTGCTATTATGAATTTATAAGGAGGCGTTATGAATAACTTTTGGCAAGAATTTAAAAAATTTATTACCAAAGGCAACGTGCTTGATTTAGCAGTTGCAACTATCATAGGTGCGTCGTTTACCACAATTTCAACTACTTTTACACAAGGCATTATAATGCCAATTGTTAACTTATTATTTAAAGTTGACTTGTCAAGTGAATATATCGTGTTAAAAGATGCCGTGCTTAACGATGCAGGCGAAGTTTTACAAGCAGCAGTTTTATGGCGCTATGGCGACCTTATTCAAGCAATAATAAACTTTTTAATTATAGCGCTTTTCTTATTTATATTAATAAGGGTTATTGCAAGGGTTAAAAAGACGCTTGACTTTAACGCTAATATGTGTGAAATTGTTCAACAAAAACTTGATAATAACGAAGACCTTAACTTGTTTGAAGAAAAGTGGCTTGTTAGATACACTAAACGTAATCCAGATACAGCGCCTAAAAAGAAAGAAGAAGTTACTGAAGAAGCACCAGCAGAAGAACTTTCTTCAACTGATAAACTTTTAACTGAAATTTTATTAGAACTTAAAAAACAAAACGAAAACGCTGAAAAAAGCGAATAATAAAAACCCTTACCACGTTATCGCTATTCCCATAGGGATTTTTATTAAACTCGGCTTTTAACAAGTCGAGTTTTCTTTTGCCCACACAAAACGACTTGAAATTTTATTGTTTTTTTATATAATAAACGCACCGATAAATAAGAATTTGACGGAGATAATGAAATGAGTATAATACAAAAGTTTTATGACAATATGGCATCTCATTACGATAAGTTATTCCTTGATTGGAAAGCTGCAACGAAGGAGCAAGCCGTATTGTTGCAAGGTATATTTCAAAAATTCAATTTTGGTCAAACTACAAGCATTCTTGATTGTGCGTGCGGAATAGGTACGCAAGCAATAGGTCTTGCATTGCTCGGATATGATGTTACCGCATCTGATATAAGTGATGGCGAAATAGCCGAAGCAAAAGCAAGAGCGGCAAACGCCAATGTAGAAATTCGCTTTGAAAATGCTGACTTCGGTGCATTATCGGATGTTTTTTCAGA
>JAGBYC010000022.1 GCA_017628935.1 Clostridia bacterium
ACGCGCGTTTTTTGTCAACGGTTTTAATATTGTTTATTTATATATACTATATACAACTTATTTTAAACTGTATCTACTATATATCGTGTTTTTATTAACGGCTTTGCATTATTAAGTTAAGAGTATTAATAATGTCCGTAATAACTTGAGTTAAAGTTTTTGTTTGTTGCCAGTTTTCAACTGGGCTTGTTAAGTTAATAGTTGGGTAAATTACAGTATAGAAGTTAGTAATAGAGTCTTCAGTTTGAGTTGTAAGTAACGAAATACCTGCGCCAACTAATTCAGCGTAAGTTGCATTTTTAACACCTTCAGTTGCACGCGCGCCGATTTCGTCGATAGGAACTTCGTCAGCCGAATTTACTTTCGCGTATGTTTTGCCGTTAGCAGTAAACGCTTCAGTTTCCATAATTTTGAATACGCCCGTGCTTGTGTCTACAACGTCGCCTACCGTAAGGTTGTCTAAACCATCAGATACGCCTGCTACTGTGTAGTTAGCAATTTTAGCCGCTATTTTAGATGCAGGAACGCCGCCTTTTACCCAGTAGAATTTATGAGTATGCGCTTCGTTACAGTTAACTTGACAGTAACCAGATTGCGCTTGTTTAGTATAGCCCATTACGTCGCCAAGTAAAAGATTATCTGCTGCCGTTGCCGCTTCGCCGATAGTTTTATCTGCTAAAAGTTTTAAGATTGCAGAATCGCCTACGTTAATTACTTCGCTTACTTTGAACGAATCGAAGTTGATTGTTCCGCTAGTAAGTTCGCCGATAGAATATTTACTAAGCGCGCCGTATACACCAGTTACTTTAACGCCGTTGTTGTACCAGCCGTCTGCCCTTTCTTCGTAACCCATAAGTTTACCGATAGAAAGTTTATCAATTTCAGTAGCAAGGTTGCCTATCTTAACGTTTTGTAAGTTGTTTAAGATTGCAGAATCGCCACCACTTATAACGTCGCCAAGTTTAAGACCGTTGATAATGTTTTGGAAGTTAACTCTATCGTTAATTAAGTCGTCCATTCTAATGTCGGCCATTACCATTTCAAGGTTAGTTACGCTAGAGCCGTCTGCTTTAGTCCAAGCGTCAACGCCACCTTTATAACCCATTACGTGACCAACGTACATACCGTTGAATACGGTTTCGATAGAGAAGTCGCCTCTTCTAAACTCTTCTAAAGTATTATCATACATTTGATATAAAATTCTGTCACTACCACTAAGGTTGTCGAACACAATTTCATTACCGTTTACATCATACCAAGTAACAACGCCTGCGTTTTCAACACGCGTTTTACCCATAATTTCACCAAGCTTGATACCGTTAATAGTTGCATCGATATCAACCTTGCCTTGCATTGCGTCAGAAAGAGCAATGTTTGCAATAGCGTTATCCATTTCGCCAACGTAAGTTGCTTTGCCAGTTACAGCGTCAACTTTAAACCATTTACCAGTTGCGTGGTTGTGTTCTTTACCTAAAGGACAACCTGTGTTACCAGTACATTGTTTATAACCAAGCGCTTTACCGAAGTAAATACCGTCAGTTATACTTGCAAAATCGATACCACTTTCAGTGATTTCACCGTAAGTTAAGCCGTAAACCTTAAGCATAATTTCTTCACCAAGGTCGTTAGCCATTACTTTTTCATATTCGCCGTATTCGTTTAATTCATACCAACCACCGGCGTGACCGTTAGAGATAGGGTGTTTAATATGGCAAGTTTCATCGCTACCACCACAGTAAACCATATCCATCATTTCACCAAGTTTAACGTCGTTAAGCGCAGTTGTTATATCGAAGTTACCTTCAAAACAATCTTTAAGTGAGATGTTAGAAATTGCGTTATCCATAGCGCCAACGTATTCGCCATCTTCATTATACCACTTACCATCGTACGTATGGTTATGAACTAATTTACATGATTTTTCACATTCTTTAAGGTGACCTTCTTCGCCGTGGTCGATTGTACAACCTTGAACGCACTTAACGTAACCAAGTGCTTTACCGAAGTAAATACCGTCAGTTAACGTGGTGATATCAAACGCGCCACCAGTAAGTTCAGAGAAGGTTAATTCGTATAAGCCCGACATAATAGTTCCACTAACGTCGTCGCCTACCATCACGCCGTCAGAACCGTACCAACCAGTTAAGTGGGTGTGGTCTAATTCGCAGTCTTTACCGTCGCAGTAAGTCATACCTAATACGAAACCAACTTTAACGTCGGCAAGAATTTCAGTAAAGTCGATAGAGCCTTCTTCTTCGCTGTCTAGGAAAGTGTTTAATTCTATATTAGAAATAGCGTTGTCCATATCGCCAACGTATTTTCCGTCTACGTCGTACCAAGAATATTTATGAGTGTGGTCGAAACCGTCGTTAGCACAGTCTTTATCACAATAATTTCTATTGATAGGTTCGCCTATTTCGTAACCGAAAGTTCTACCAAGGTAAATACCTTCCGTAATAGTTGTAAAGTCGAAGTCGTCTGCTAAAAGTTCGTCTACCGTTAATTCGTAAAGCTTGTTAGCCATATCGCCAGACGCGTCGTCAGTAGAAAGGAATTCGCCGTCTGCATCATACCAACCTTTAGAGTGTGCGTGCATAGGTGCGTCAATATAACATTCAGTACCCACGCCGTCACAGTAGTAAGCACCCATTAAACCACCAAGCGTTACACCACCGATAATTTCGTTAATGTCAACACCTTCGTCGCCCATAAGTTCTTCGATAGAAATTTTAGAAATTTCGTTGTTTAAATCGCCAACGTATTCGTATTCGCCACTTTCTTCATTTAAAGTGTACCATCTATCTTGTCTATGAACGTGGCTTATTTCACAGCCGTCGCCACACTTAGTATAACCAAGCGCTTCGCCTAAGTAAATACCTTTAGTTAATTCAGTAAAGTCTAATTCACCGTTAGAAAGTTCGTCGAAAGTCTTTTCATATAAGCCTTTCATAATTCTGCCAGAAATGTCGTCGCCTACGATATAACCGTCTGCGTCGTACCAGCCTTCACCGTCAACGTGGTCAGGACAATCAGGGTCAGCACAGTAAGTCATACCCATAATAGCGCCTACTTTAACGTCACCGATAGCACCGATAATGTCAACGCCTTCTTCACCCATACAGTCTTTTAAAGCGATATTTGAAATAGCGTTTTCTAATTCGCCAACGAAATCACCGTTTTCGTCTACCCAGTAGAAGTTATGTTCGTGACCTTCTTCAGCGTTAGTGCAGTCTTTAGCGCAGTAGCCTGCGTTTGTAGTTGTGCCTATTTCATAACCAAGAGCAGTACCAAAATAAATGCCGTCGGTTAATTCTGCCATATCTAAACCACCGTTAGTAAGGTCGTTAAAGGTTTTTTCATATAAACCTTTCATAATTTGACCTGCAACGTCGTCGCCTATGATATAGCCGTCTGCATCATACCAACCTTCACCGTCAAGGTGGTCAGTACAATCAGGGTCAGCACAGTAAGTCATACCCATAATATCGCCAAGTTTAACGTCGCCGATAGCACCGATAATATCAATACCTTCTTCGCTTAAACAATCTTTAAGTGAAATG